>CAZIFP010000298.1:0-3487 GCA_964538105.1 uncultured Bifidobacteriaceae bacterium | reverse complement strand
AGAACATGACCTACACCCAGTTCATCCCTTACACGGACCGGCTGGATTATCTCGCACCGCTGGCCAACAACGTCGCCTACGCGCTCGCGGTGGAAAAACTCCTCGGCATCCACGACAAACTGCCGCCGCGCTGCCAATACATCCGCGTGATGTGCGCAGAATTGGCCCGTATTTCCGCGCATTTGCTCGGTCTCGGCGCATTTGCAATGGACACCGGCGCGGTCACCGTCTTCCTGCTCACATTCACCGAACGCGAAAAAATTTACAACCTCGCCGAGGCTGCGAGCGGCGCGCGTTTGACCACGAGCTACACGCGCATCGGCGGTTTGATGCGCGACGTCCCGCCAACGTGGTGTGATCAGGTCCGCCAGTTCCTGAAAGAGTTTGCCGTTGCGCTCGACGAAGCGCACACGTTGCTCACGCGCAACCGCATCTGGGTTGACCGTCTGCGCGACCTCGGCGTCGTCTCGAAGGAAATGGCGATTGATTACGGTTTGAGCGGGCCGAATTTGCGCGGCAGCGGCGTGGAATTCGATCTGCGCAAAAACCAGCCCTATCTTTGCTACCAGGATTTGGATTTTGACATCGCCGTGGGTTCGACCGGTGATTGCTATGACCGCTATCTCGTGCGCATGGAAGAAATGAAGCAGAGCATGAGAATTTTGGAGCAGTGCTGTAACAAAATTCCCGGTGGTGGCGAAAACAAATCGCACGAGCCGGTCAGCATTCAGGACGGGAAAATCACGATGCCGGCGAAGGAAAAAGTCATGTCGAGCATGGAGGAATTGATCCATCAGTTCATGCTCGTGACCGAAGGCGTGAACTGCCCGCCCGGCGAAGTTTATTTCGGCCACGAAAATCCGAAGGGCGAGCTCGGTTTTTACATCAACAGCAAGGGCGGCGGAACGCCATATCGCCTGAAAATCCGCGCGCCCTCATTTGTGAATTTGAGCATCCTCGGCGAATTGCTGCCCGGCTGCATGATCAGCGACGTGCCCGTCGTGTTGGGATCGCTCGACTTTGTGATGGGAGAAAGTGACCGCTAAAACATTAACCAACAACCAATATGGCAAACCAAATCGTCTGGTGCGACATCCCGGCCAAAGATCTTGACCGCGCCATAAAATTTTACAGCGCCGTTTTGGGCGGAACGGTGGCAAAAATTTCCGTGGAAGGCATGACCTTCGGACTTCTGCCCGACGCCGACAGCGGCGTCAGCGGCTGCCTCGTGCTTGACGCCAAGCCATCGGCTGATGGCCCGATGATTTATTTGAATTGCAAAGGCCGGCTCGACGCCGCGATCACCGATGTTGAGAAAAACGGCGGGAAAATTTTAAAATCGAAACATCAAATCGGGCCGCATGGCTTTCGCGCCGTGGTTTTGGACAGCGAAGGCAACCGGATTGCATTGCACTCAACATGAGTTTTCAAGTCACAGCAAATTTAGAGGCCGAAGTTGACGAGCTGATCACGCACTATCCGGTGAAACGCGCCGCGTCGCTCATGGTGCTGCACGCGATCCAGGAGCAGTTCGGCTGGATTTCGTCGGACGCCGTGCAGTGGACGGCGAAGAAGCTGGAACTCCAGCCGATCAACGTTTTTGAAATCCTGACATTTTACCCGATGCTCCGGCAGGAGCCGCAGGGAAAATACGCGATCAAAGTCTGCCGCACGTTGAGCTGCGCGCTAGGCGGCGCGTATGAACTGCATCATCATTTTTGCGCCAAGCTCGGCCTGGACGCGCACAAGCACGGTCCGCAAACGACGAAAGACGGCAAGTTCACCGTTGAATTTGTCGAGTGCCTCGCGAGCTGCGGCACCGCGCCGGTGATGATGGTCGGCGATAAATTTTACGAAGGTGTTTCGCACGCGAAGGCGGACGAAATCGTGGGTGAATGCAAATGAAATGGTTGCCCGACATGGATTTGAACCATGACAAACAGATTCAGAGTCTGTTGTGCTACCGTTACACCATCGGGCAATGACAGACGAACTAAACTAGAGAATTTTTGATAAGAGTCAAGTTGCTGATATGGCGCAAGAATACAAATTAATTTTGAAGCACGCCGATGAACCCGGTTACACACCGGACATCGAGTGCTATTTGCGTCATGGTGGCTACGACGCCCTGAAGAAGGCACTCGCTATCCCGCCGAAAGATTTGGCCGACGGCAAAAAGCTTTCCGGCGCGGAACAAATCCGCGAGGACGTGAAAGTCTCCGGCCTGCGCGGTCGCGGCGGTGCCGGTTTTTCCTGCGGTTTGAAATGGAGTTTCGTTGATCGCAAGAGCGGCAAGCCGATTTATCTGATCTGCAACGCCGACGAATCCGAGCCGGGCACGTTCAAGGATCGTCAGATCATGCATAAAGATCCGCATCAGTTGATCGAAGGCATGATCATCTCCTGCTTCGCGAACGACGTGAAGCTCGCCTACATTTACATCCGCGGCGAAATGCCTGAAGGCGCGAAAATTCTGAATCGCGCCATCAAGGAAGCGCACGCGAAAAATTTCCTTGGCAAAAATATTCTCGGCAACGGCTACGATCTGGAAATTTACGTTCATCGCGGCGCGGGTGCTTATATCTGCGGCGAAGAAACTGGTCTCATCGAATCGCTCGAAGGCAAGCGTCCGTATCCGCGCATCAAGCCGCCGTATTTTCCAGCGATCCTCGGTCTCTGGATGTGCCCGACGATCGTCAACAACGTCGAGACCCTTTGCAACGTGAAGCACATCGTCGCAATGGGTGGTGCGGAATTTGCGAAGCTCGGCACGCCGAACAACACCGGCACGCGCATCGTCAGCTTGAGCGGGCACGTTCAGCGTCCCGGCTACTACGAAATCGAAGTTGGCAAGGCGACGCTTTGCGAATTGCTCTACGACAAAAATTTCGGCGGGGGACTTCGTCCCGGCCGCCAATTAAAAGCAATCATCCCGGGTGGATCGTCCTCGAAAGTTTTAAAGGCCGGCGAAAAATTCAAGCTCAAGAAGAAGGACGCCGAGGGCAAAGAGATTTTAGTCGAGACCGACATGCTCGACTTGCCTTACGATTTCGATTCGCTCGCTCAGGCGGGCACGATGTCGGGTTCCAGCGCGATCATCGTGATGGACGACAGCGTGGACATCGTCAAAGCGCTCGCGAACCTTTCCGAATTTTACGCGCACGAAAGCTGCGGCCAGTGCACGCCGTGCCGCGAAGGTTCGCTCTGGATGAACAAGACGCTGCACCGCCTCACGCACGGTGAAGGCCGCGCGCAAGACGCGGATTATTTGGTGAAAATCGCCGACAACATTCCCGGCGGCCGCACGATTTGCGCATTCGGCGAAGCCTGTTCCTGGCCGGTGCAAAGTTTCGTGGCTAAATTTAAAGACGAATTCGTCGCCAAGGGTGCAGCCGACGAAGCTCGTCGCGCGAAGGAAGTAGCCGCGCCCGTTGAACAAAAACAATTGGAAGCCGCGCACCACTGATTTCAATGTCAACCGCCGCCA
>CAZIFP010000297.1:0-3504 GCA_964538105.1 uncultured Bifidobacteriaceae bacterium | reverse complement strand
AGCGCTGCGCGAACCGCCCGGCCTGCCACGAGGCAAACGTGTAAATCAGGCCGATCAGCGAGGCGAGCGTGAGGTTTTCCTTGTCGTTGAACCCGAACCGGTCGCGGAACAGGAAGTAAAGGTAGTTGAAAAAAATGACCGTCGCGAAGGAGTTGAGGCCTTCGATGGTGTAACCGACCGTGCGGAATTTGCCGTTCATGACCGGGAAATCTCCTCGATGGCCTGACGGCAATACCATTTCACCGCGTCGGTCATCGGCGGCGAAAGTTTGTCCAGGTCTTCGCGAGCGCACCAGCGGATGTCGTGATGTTCCGCAGCGGCGAGCGTGGCGGTGGCACAGGCGTCCTGCCTGTGTGCGGGGTTGCCGGAACTCACAGGCGAGACGCCTGTGCCACTACGGAGCCGCGCCCAGTAAATCATGCCGATGTGTTCGTGCGTGTCGTTGATGCGATGGATGTCGAGAAAACGCGGCGCAATGAGCGCGCGGGTGCCGGGCGAAGTGGTGGGCGGACGTTCGCCAAGCAGCTCCACGTCGAGGCCGCTCTCTTCCTTCGCCTCGCGCAGCGCGGCCTGCTCCGGGTCCTCGTCCAGCTCGATGTGCCCGCCCAGCGGCAGCCACTTGTCGAGCTTGCGATGGTGGATGAGCAAAATCCTGCCGTCGTGAACAACGAAGATCGCGACTGTGAAATCAATTTTTTCGTGAATGTGGGCCATGGGGATTGACGATTGATGATTTACGATGGACGTGCCATAAAAAAATTACGGGTCCGTGGAGATTTCCAGCAGACCCGTAAGTCGGAGATCGTTGATCGCAAATGCGAATTACTTCATTTTGTCGAAAGTCTTCTGCAAAATCTGCCAGTCCTTCTGGCCGGCGAACTTGCTTTGCAACGATTGGACGATCTCGGTTTCGCGCGCGTTCTTGGTCGGCTTCTTGACCTGGTAAAGCACGCCGAAGTTGCCGGGGAAATCGGCGCTGGCGAGCTTGTAGGCCGCCATTTCGTCGGTGACGTCGTGATCCTTCGGAACTTCGTTGAACGCGCCGCCCTTGCGGGGATTCGCGGAATCGAAAGCGCCTTCGTAAAATTCCACGCATTCGCTCAAACAGTGGACGAAGCTGAAACCGTCGTGATCCATCGCGGCTTCCATCGTCGCGAGAACGTGGTTCGGATTCGAGGCCGAGGTGCGCGCGACAAACGAGGCGCCGACGGCGATGGCCTGCTTGGCCGGATTGATCGGATAATCCACCGCGCCCCAGATGTCCGTCTTGCTCTTGAAACCGAGCGGCGACGTGGGCGAGGTCTGCTTTTTGGTCAGGCCGTAGACCTGGTTGTCCATGACGACGAGCGTCATCTTGATGTTTTTGCGCGCGGTGTGCGTGAAATGGTTGCCGCCGATGGAAAACGCATCGCCATCGCCGCTGAAGGCGAAGACGTGCAAATCCGGGCGCGACAGCGAAACGCCGCTGGCAAACGGCAGCGCTCTGCCGTGGATAAAATGCGCACCGTGCGCCTGCACGAAATACGGAAACCGGCTGGAGCAGCCGATGCCGGAAATCGTTGTGATTTTTTCGTGCCAGAGCTTGCGTTTTTCAATCAGCTTGAAATACAGCGCGAGCACGGAGAAGTCGCCGCAACCCGGACACCAAGTCGGATGGTCGGCGACGATTTCTTTTCGGGTCAGGCCCGGGCGCTCGCCGGTGGCGGGTTTCGGGGCATTGATGGTGACGGCGGGATTTTCAGTCAAAGTCTGGCTCATGTTTTTTGGCGGTTGAAATTATTTCTTCGCTTTGCTCTTCACCAGCTCGACGATTTCCTTGACCTTCCAGGTGAGGCCGTCGGTCTTGTTGATGCCCTGGATTTTGGCGTCGCAATAGCGGGCGCGGAGAATTGCGCCGAGTTGGCCGTAGCCGTAGAGACCTTCGTCATTCATTTCCACGACGAGAACATGGTGGAAGCCGGAGAAAATGTTTTCCAGCCCGTTCGGCAGCGGGTTGACGTAGCGCAGATGAATCGCGGAAACGCTGTCGCCGGCGGCGCGGAAACGGTCCACGGCCTCCTTGATCGGGCCTTCGGTGGAACCCCAGCCGACGAGCAAAACATTGCCTTCCGGCGGGCCGTAAATTTTCGGCAGCGGCAGCGTCGCGCCGAGCGCCTGCAATTTGATGCGGCGCTTGGCGTTCATCTGCATGTGCAACTTCGGGGAGCCGGTCGGATGACCGTATTCGTCGTGTTCAAGGCCGGTGGCAATGGGATACTTGCCGTCGAGAATCCGCGTGCCCGGCTTGACTTGCGGCGTGACGCCGTCTTTCGTCGCCAAATCGTAAGGCTTGTGCGTGGCGACCGGCGTGAAATCCGGCGAGATGTCCTGGCAAACTTTTTCCAGATCCGGCTGCGGGAACGCCTCGATGCGCGTGGCGATGCCCTGGTCGGTAAGGAAAAATACCGGAGTATTATATTTGCGGGCGATGTTGACGGCCTCGATGGCCATGTAAAAACAATCTTCCACGTTCGCCGGCGCAAGCACGACGCGCGGGGCGTCGCCGTGGCCACCGTTGATGGCGATGTTCAAGTCCGACTGCTCGATGTTTGTCGGCATGCCGGTCGAAGGGCCGCCGCGTTGGACGTTGATGACGATGAGCGGCATTTCGGCCATGACCGCCCAGCCGATGGCCTCGGTCTTGAGCGCGATGCCGGGGCCGCTCGAACCGGTCACGGCCACGCGACCGGCATAACTTGCTCCCAGCGCCATCGAGACCGACGCGATTTCGTCTTCGCATTGAATAAACGAGCCGCCGTATTTCGGCAGTTCGCGCCGGAGCAATTCCATGATGTCCGTCCACGGCGTGATCGGATAGCCCGCGCCGAAGCGCACGCCGGCGGCGATGAGGCCGTAGCCGATAGCTTCGTTGCCGTTCATCACCACTTGATGCATGCCCGTTTTCTGGCTGTCCGCGAGCTGGAATGTTTCCAGCACGTTGCTGGGTGAATTGGCGTAGCCCGCATGAAACGCCGCCAGCGCGTTGTTCAAAATGCTCGGATCCTTGCCGGTGAACCGCTCGCCAAGAAGTTTTTCCAGCTTCGGCACGTTCAAGTCAAACATCCGGGCGATGAGGCCGAGGGAATAAATGTTTTTGCCCTTGTCCTTGGCTGTGCCGCCGATGGCCTCGACCGTGAGCGATGAAATGGGAATGCCGACATGGCGGTAATCCGCCAGCCATTCTTCCTTTGGCACGACGTGGTCAGAGTCATAAAGCACAATGCCCTTTTTCTTGAGCGAATTGATATGACCCTCGTAGCTGTGCTGGTAGAAGCAGAGCAAAACATCGGCGTCGTCACCGGCGGTCAACACCTCGCCGCTGCCGATGCGCACCTGGAAAATGGACGGACCGCCGGAAATGGTCGAAGGAATGGTCATGAACGTCATGACTTCCTGTTCGCTGCGGCCCGCGAGCCGCGCGAGAAAACCACCGATGGCCTGGATGCCGTCCTGCGAATTGCCGGC
>CAZIFP010000296.1:0-3547 GCA_964538105.1 uncultured Bifidobacteriaceae bacterium | reverse complement strand
AATCTCCGTGGTCGGCCAGCCGGACATCGAGGAGATCCAGTTCGGCCGCGGCCAGGCGCTGCAGTTCGCCGCGACCATCGAGACCGCGCCGGAATTTCAACTGCCGGAATACAAGGGCCTGCCGGTCAACCGCGAAATCAAGTCCGTCACCGACGCGGATGTGGAGCGCGCGCTGGGCCTGCTCGCGCAGCAGCACACGAAGTTTGAGACCGCCGCGCGCCCGCTGCAACTCGGCGATGTCGCGGTGGTGAACTACACCGGCACCTGCGACGGCAAGCCGATCACCGAGACGGCGCCGACGGCGAAGGGTTTGACGGAGCAGAAGAATTTCTGGGTGGACATCGCGCCCAACACTTTCATCGCCGGTTTCGCGGACCAGCTCACCGGCGCGGCGGCGGGCGAGAAGCGCACGGTCAACGTGGATTTCCCCGCCGATTTCGTAACGAAGGAACTCGCCGGCAAAAAGGGCGTATTCGAAGTCGAGGTGGTCGAGGTGAAGCAGAAAATTGCGCCGCCGATTGACGACGCACTGGCGAAACAATACGGCGCGGAAGATCTGGAGAAATTGCGCGCAGGCGTGCGGGTGGATCTGGAAAACGAGTTGAAATATTCGCAGGTCAAGGCGATCCGCAACCAGCTCATCGGCGCGCTGCTCGCGCAGTCCAACTTTGACCTGCCGGAATCGGCGGTCGCGAACGAGACGAAGAACGTCGTTTACAGCATCGTCCAGGAAAACACCAAACGCGGCGTGGGTCGCGAGCTGATCGAGAAACAGAAGGACCAGATTTACAACGTCGCCGCCGGCACCGCCAAGGATCGCGTGAAGCTGGCGTTTCTGGTGCAGCGCATCGCGGAGAAGGAAGGCATCCAGGTTTCGCAGCAGGAAGTGTTGCAGCGCATCCAGTCGCTGTCGCAGGCGTATCAGATTGCGCCGGACAAGTTCATCAAGGACCTGCAAAAGCGGAATGGCATCAACGAGCTGTTCGACCAGATCGCGCATGAGAAGGTGCTGAACTTCCTCGAAAACAACGCGAAGATCACGGAAGTCCCGGCAGCGGCGAAGTAAGCCGGTGCAACATTATTCGTGGCGCGGGGTTTCATTTTGCCGGGCGGGCTGGAAATAACCAAATGGTTACCTCGGTTCGCCGGGGAACGTCTTAAGTTTGACGAACGCGGACAAAACCCGCAAAATCACCGCACCATGAAAGTTTTCAGTTTTGTTCCGTGCCTTTTTCTGGCGGCGTTTGCCGCCGCCGCGCAAACCGAGACGAATGCGCCTGCGGCGGCGGGCACCGACAACAATCCGGCCCAAGCTGCCGCGCGCGACGCGTTGTTGCAGAATATGTCGGGTTCAAACGCGCCAATGACGCAGGCGACCAACACGTCAGGCCAGCGCGCGATGTCGTTGCAGGATTGCATTGCGGAGGCGTTGCAGCACAACCTTGATTTGCAGATCCAGCGCTACAATCCGCAAATCTCGCTCTACAGCCTGAACGCGAACTACGGCGGTTACGACCCGACATTCACTTTTTCCGGCACGCACGATTACAATAACAGCGGCTCGTCGTTCCAAAACGGCCAGGTAATCACCGGCTCGGCATACAACGAGGACAGTTTCAGCTCGGCTTTCAACGGCAGCACTCCGTGGGGTATGACCTACGATTTGGGCGGCAATGTTTCGAGCACAAAGGGCGACAAATCCGCAATCACCAATTCTTTCCCGTTCCAAAGCTCCTCCGGCCAGGTCGGCGCGCTCACGCTCACGCAGCCGTTGTTGAAGGATTTCTGGATTGACCAGACGCGCCTGAATGTCCGCATCGGAAAAAACCGGCTGCAATATTCCGAGCAGGGCTTACGCGGGCAGATGATCACCAGCATCACCGCCGTTGAGAACGCCTATTACGAGCTGATTTACGCGCAGGAGAATGTGAAGGTGCAGCAGGAGGCGCTGGTGCTCGCTCAGACACAGCTCGACCAGGACCAGCAGCGCGTGCAGATCGGCACGTTGGCGCAACTGGACGTGCAGCAGGACGAGGCGCAGGTTGCCACCAGCAGGGCGAACCTGATTGCGGCGCAAAACACCCTGTCCATTGACGAAAATGCGCTGAAGAATGTGCTAACCGACGATTACGCGCAATGGCATGACACGCTGATCCAGCCGACGGCGACGCTGACCGCGACGATGCAGCTATTCGACTTGCAGGACAGTTGGAACAAGGGCATGACCGAGCGGCCCGACCTGTTGCAGGCTCGGCTCAACGTTGCGGAACAGGGCATCCAGTTGAAATTTTCCTACAACCAGCTTTATCCGTCGCTGGACCTGGTCGGTTCCTATGGTTACAACGGCTCGGGCCGGGATTTCGGCGACACGTTCAACCAGTTCGACCAGGCAAATGCGCCGTTCTGGAGTTATGGCGCGCAGCTTTCCATGCCGTTGAGCAATGTCGGCGCACGCAATACTTACAAGGCCGGCAAAGTAACGTTGAAGCAACTGCTGCTACAGTTGAAGCAACTGGAGCAAACGATCATGGTGGCCATTGACAATGCCGTCAAACAGGCGCAGTCGAGCTACGAAAGCGTGCAGGCCACGCAGCAGGCGCGCATTTACGCCGAAGCCGCGCTGGACGCGGAACAGAAAAAATATGCCGTCGGCAAAAGCACCACCTTCACCGTGCTGCAATTGCAAAATAATCTCACGGCCGCGCGTTCACAGGAAATCCGCTCGCTGGCCGATTATAACGAGGCGCTCGCCAACCTGGCCTCCGAAGAGGGCAGCACACTCGAACGCAATAACATCAACATCGAGCTAAAGTAATGTTGGGGACGCCGCGCTGCGGCGCCCGGACATCGCAGCGCAATGTCCCCTACCAGAAATTCCATGCGTGTTTCCAGACAATCCACGCGCCGAGCAGAAAGTTCGTGATGGCGTGCGCCGTCATCGCGTCGCCGAGACGGTCCTTGCGGAGAACCAGCCATTGATACGCCGCGCCGCAGAGAATTCCCGCCAGCCATTCGTTGTGGGAAAAACCGAAAACGATTGCCGTCGCGAAAAACGGGAACGGCAGAAACTGATTCAGCGGAACCGCCAGAAAATTTTGACTTGCAAGGTAGCGATACAAAAATGAGCGGTAAAAAACTTCTTCCAGCGGCGGAACAACAATGGTCATTCCAAAAATGTGAACCGTGATGAAAAACCAGGCGAGCGTGGAGTCGTCGCCAAACACGTCGTTGGGATTTCCCGTCGCTCCGCCTTTCATCAGGTGCGGATAAAACCGATCCAGCCCGACCCAAACCGCAAAAATACCTACGCCGACAAGAAACGCTTCCCAACTGAACGCCCAGCGCATTTCGGCAACGAATGGGCGCATTTCCCAGACCAGCCACGCGCCGGCGAGCGTTTTGGCGAAATAAAACCAATAAGCCGAGGCCGCGCCGAATTTTCCTTGAAAAAATGTCAGCGCGAGAAAAACCAGAAACGGCGCGACGCGCGCAACCGCAGGTGAGCGGGCGAAAATTTGCTGTGGAAATCGCACGCGCCCAAGTTGCC
>CAZIFP010000295.1:0-3602 GCA_964538105.1 uncultured Bifidobacteriaceae bacterium | reverse complement strand
TGACTCATGCGGGCAGTTTGTCAGGAGACCGGCGCGGATTCAACCGTGTTTCGCGTGTAATGAGTTTTTGCGATGGCGACGGCAAACGATATTTTTTATATTGTTGCCTGAACTAAACAATGAAAACGATTTCGCAAAGCCATAATTCTGTTCCGGCGCTTTTCTCATCAGCCATTTTAGTCCTGACGCTTGCCAGCGCCGCCGCGCAGGAGCACTCGCCTTACCTGGACGCCAGCCAGCCGGTTGAGGCGCGCATCAACGATCTGCTGCCGCAGCTTACACTGGAGGAAAAAGTCTCGCTCGTCCACGGCAACGCCAATTTCACGACGGCGGGCGTGCTGCGGCTCGGCATCCCGGAATTATGGATGGACGACGGCCCGCTCGGCGTCCGCGAGGAGGTTGGCGAGCAGTTCAAGATCGTCGGTCGCACGGACGATTTTGCCACAGCCATGCCCGCGACGCTCGGGCTGGCAGCGACCTGGAATCCCGAACTGGCCGTGGCTTACGGCTCGGTGATCGGCCAGGAAGCCAGGCAGCGCGGCAAAAACGTCATGCTCGGGCCGAGCCTGAACATTCAGCGGACGCCGTTGTGTGGCCGCAATTTTGAATACATGGGCGAAGACCCGTTTCTCACGTCGCGGATGGGCGTCGGCTACATCGAGGGCGAGCAGGCCCAAGGCATTTCGTCCTGCGCCAAGCATTTTGCCGCGAACAACCAGGAGTTCGAGCGGAATTCCATCAACGAAATAATTGACGAACGCACCTTGCGCGAAATTTATCTGCCGGCGTTCCGCGCGGCGGTGCAGGAGGCGGGCGTGCTGACCGTCATGGGCGCTTACAATCTCATCAACGGTCAGCACTGCTGCGAAAACGCCCATTTGCTCAACGAAATTTTGAAGGACGAATGGGGCTTCAAGGGCGCGGTTGTGTCCGACTGGGGCGGCGTGCATCACACCGACCTGGCCGCGCTCAACGGCATGGACATCGAAATGGGTTCGCACCCGCCTTATCGGAGCAACTATCTGGCGGACCCGTTCCTCGCCGGGTTGAAGTCCGGCCAGTTTCCTGTGTCCGTGCTGGACGACAAGGTGCGCCGGCATTTGTATGTGATGTTCAAATTGAATCTGATCCACGATCCGTCGGAAACCAATGCCGTCGCGGTGGCGCAATCGCCATTGAGCACGAAGGCGCACCAGGAAATTTCCCGCCGGGTCGCCGAGGAATCTTTCGTGCTGCTGAAGAATGAAAACCTGCTGCCGCTGGATCCGGCGCGGATCAAAACCGTCGCCGTCATCGGCGCGAACGCCGCGGCTGTCTTCGCCCACGGCGGTGGTTCCGCGACGATCAAAGCACCTTACGAAATCACCGCGTTGCAAGGTATCAGCAATCGCCTCGGTGACGGCGTGAAAATTATTTACGCCCAGGGCTACAACCCGCCGGTTCGCATGGTGCGGATGGACGCAAAGCCGCCAGCCGAGCAAGACGCGCCTTCGCCGGACGATGCGAAGCTCGTCGCTGAAGCCGTGGCCGCCGCCAAGTCGGCTGACGTGGTCATTTACGTCGGCGGCTTGAACCACCGCGGCGGTTACGACACGGAAGGGGCGGACCGGAAAGATTTGAAACTGCCGGGCGGCCAGGACGAACTGCTGAAGGAAATTGTCAAAGCGAGCCCGAAAACCGTTGTAGTTTTCAACGGTGGCGGCGCGGTGGAAATGGATGATGCCTGGCTTTCACGCACGCCGGCATTGCTCTATGCCTGGTATCCCGGCTTGGAAGGCGGCAACGCCCTTGCGCGAGTTTTGTTCGGCGACGTGAATCCATCCGGCAAATTGCCCTGCACCTTTCCGAAAAAACTCGCCGACACGCCGACGGCCACCATGGGCACCTATCCCGGCACGAACAGCACAGTGGTTTACCAAGAAGGCTTGCTAGTCGGCTATCGCTGGTATGACACGAAGGATATCAAGCCGCTGTTTCCCTTCGGCCACGGACTTTCCTACACGCACTTCAAATACTCAAACCTGCATCTCGCGCAAAATGGCGATGCCAAAAATCCGGTGACGGTGGAATTTGAACTTGCCAACACCGGCGGTCGTGCCGGCGCGGAAGTCGCGCAAATTTATGTGCAGCCGGTTCATCCCGGCGTTTCCCGGCCGCTCAAGGAGCTGAAGGGCTTCAAAAAAGTTTTCCTGCAGCCGGGAGAAAAACAAATGGTTTCAATCACGCTCAATCCAAATGCGTTCGCCTATTATGACGTGGACAAAAAAGGCTGGGTCGTGGAAAAGGGCGAATACAAAATTCTGGTCGGCAGTTCCTCGCGCGACATCCGGCTCAATGACAGGTTCAAGCAGACGGAAACGACAGTTGTTCTGAGTGATGCGCAACCGGCGGCAATCGCGGCAAACTGAATTTCAGCCGGCCTTCCGTTACAGGCCGCTGGCGGAGAACTGCTGCGTCACGCGTGTCAGCCGTTTGTTGTCAGCGCGGATGCGGGCGGAGAGCGTGCGCGCGGTGGCCTGCAAAAACGGCGTGGCCAGGCTTGGCATTTCCCGCGTGAGCCGCTCGAAGGCGCTGGTGGACAATCGCAAGAGGGTGCAGTCCAGGTTGGCAACAACATCCGCCGAACGCGGGCCTTGGTCAAACAGCGACATCTCGCCAAAAAAATCTCCGATTCCGAAAGTGGTCAGGATGGTTTCGCGGCCGCCCATCATTGTGCGCGCCCGCAGTTCGCCCTTCATGATGAGGAACATGGCGTCGCCGGGTTCGCCCTGCCGGATCACCTCGGCATGCTGCGGCCATTCTTGAAATTCCAAAAAATCCGCGAGGTGAGCGAGCTGGGCGTCCTTCATTTCGGCGAGAATTTTTATCCGGCGCAACGAACCCGGTTTGAAACGGACGGACGAATGGGTTTCGGAAACCGTTCCGGCATCAGCCTGGAAAACATCCTTGAGTTCGCTGATTTCGCAGGCCTTTTGCCACTCGCCGCCGCTGCGCGCAAAAATCCAGGTGTCGGGCAGCACGCGCTCGTCCTTGACCCAGTCCAGCAAAACCGGCAACGACACCGGGCCGTAGGGAGAATCATCAATTCCCCAGATGAAATAATCGTTGGCTGGTGCGGCAAACTCCATTAAGGCATGTTCTAACACAATCCATTAGTTTTGCAAGTAAAAAAAGAACCTTTCTCCGTCAGTTTCACGATTGATCAGCTTTGCCAAAACTTTCCGCCATCGCAATCGCCTTCCGCATCGCAATGGATTTGTTGACGGTTTCTTGAAATTCGCCTTCCGGCGTGGAATCGTTCACCCAGCCGCCGCCGGCCTGGACATAAGCCTTGCCGTCCTTGATCAGCGCGGTGCGGATGGTGATGCAGGTGTCGAGGTTGCCGTTGAAGGAAAAATAGCCGACGCATCCCGCGTAAGTGCCGCGCGTGGTCTGCTCCAGTTCGGAAATGATCTGCATCGCGCGGATTTTCGGCGCGCCGCTGACGGTGCCGGCGGGAAACGTCGCGCGCATGAGATCGTAATTCGTTTTTTCCGCCGACAATTTCCCCTCGACCTGCGAGACGATGTGCATGACGTGGCTGTAACGCTCGATGAACATCA
>CAZIFP010000294.1:0-3604 GCA_964538105.1 uncultured Bifidobacteriaceae bacterium | reverse complement strand
CGCGCATCGAGGGCCACCGGCGCGGCGCGGATTCCGCGCGCGAAATCATCCGCACCGCCGGCGAACTCGGCATCAAATATCTCACGCTTTACGCGTTTTCGGCGGAGAATTGGAATCGTCCGAAAGACGAGGTGGACGCGCTGATGAAATATCTTGTTCACTACCTCAAGACCGAGACGAAGGAGCTGAACAAAAACAATGTCCGGCTGGAAGTCATCGGCCAGATTCATCGCCTGCCGGACAACGTGCAGGAGCATCTGGCAAAATCCATCGCCACGCTTTCCAAGAACAACGGCCTGACTCTCATCATGGCGTTGAGCTACGGCAGCCGGATTGAGATTGTCGAGGCCGTGCGGCAAATCGCGCAGAAGGCGAAGTCCGGCAAGCTCGATCCCGCCGACGTCACGGAGAAAGTCATTTCGGATCATCTGTGGACGCGCAACGTGCCCGACCCGGATTTGCTCATCCGCACGAGCGGCGAAATGCGCGTGAGCAATTTTTTATTATGGCAGATTTCCTATGCGGAGTTGGTGGTCACGCCGACGCTCTGGCCGGATTTCAAGAAGCCGCAATTTTTCGCGGCGCTGGAGGAATACGCGAAACGGAACCGGCGGTTCGGCGGAGTGTGAGCGTCAGGCTTGGGCGGGAGCGTCACCGAGTTTGGCGTGGACAGCTTCCAGCAGTTTTTCCTTGTCCACCGGTTTGTGAAAAAAGGTCAGGATGCCGGCGGCTTCGGCGCGTTCCTTGTATTTTGCCGGGTCGGTCGAGGAAATGATGATGACCGGAATTTTTTCGGCGTCACACATGCGTCGCGCCCAGTCAATGATCAGAAAGCCGTCCCGCAGATTGCCGCCTACGTTCGCCGCGTCGGGCGGAAAATCCAGGTCGAGCAGGATCAAATCCGGCTTGTCCTTCCGCAGGAGGGTGATGGTTTCCGCGCCGCTCTCCGCCATCAGCACGCGATAGCCTTTGCCGGTCAGCGTAAAATACATGGCCTTCAGGACAACTTTGTTGTCATCTACCACGAGAATGGTCTTGGTGCCTGGTGTGGTTGATTTGTCTTCCATAAAATGATCGCCTTGGTTGGCAACAGACTGCCTGTCTCAAAAAATAAATCAACCAACAAGGAGAGTCGTCAACTTTTTCGGGCTGCGCGCCGAGATTCAAGATTAAGCGGGTTGTCCGCCGGGAACTTTTCCGCCAAGTGCGGTGTGGATGGCCGCCACCAGTTCGTCATGGTTAAGCGGTTTGCGAAAGCAGGCGACGATGCCTTTGGCCGGGACTTGATCCTTGTATTTCACCGGGTCGGTCGAGGAAATGATGATGATGGGAACTTTTTCCGCCTCGGGCGTGCGCCGGAGCCATTCAACCACGAAAAATCCGTCCTGTGCCGGCCCGCCAACATTCGCATAATCAAGCGGAAAGGAAATATCCAGCAACATCAAATCCGGCTTTTCCCGGCGCACCGTGGTTAATGCCGACGAAATGTCGCTGGCAGAAAAGACCTGATAGCCGGCCTTTTTCAAGGCTGTGGTCACGGTTTGCCGGATGACCAAATCGTCATCCACCACCAGTATTTTTGAAGGACTGGAAGCAGTCGGTTTCTCGTTCATATTCGGCTTTGTCCCGTAAATAAGGATTTGGCCATAGGTTAATAAAAGCAGTTTCGAGGCCACCTTTCAGCTTCCGGGCGGAATCTTTGCGGCAAAACTGGTGCCAGCTAAAACTTGCGGCGACGGAGCGATTTGCAAGAATGACGCGGTGAATCATC
Source organism: uncultured Bifidobacteriaceae bacterium (assembly GCA_964538105.1). Lineage (GTDB taxonomy): Bacteria > Verrucomicrobiota > Verrucomicrobiia > Limisphaerales > UBA11358 > UBA11358. Next base: position 1,833 of record CAZIFP010000294.1, on the reverse strand, counting down.
CATTTCGATTGGGCGTGCTCGGTTCCGGCCGGGGTTCGAACTTTGTCGCCATTACCGGGGCGTGCGCGGCGGGGAAAATTCCGGCGGAAGTCGCGGTCGTGTTGAGCGATGTCGCGGAATCGGGCATTCTCGGGCATGCGCGCGAACGCAGGATTCCGGCACAATTCATCCCGCCGGGCAAATTCCGCACCAAGCTGGATGATGAGGCGGAGCGCGCCTTTGTCGCCGCGCTGCAAGCGGCGAAAGTGGATTTGATCGTGCTGGCCGGTTTCATGCGTGTGCTGAAAGGCGATTTTCTCCGCGCGTTTGAGGGGCGCATCGTGAACATCCATCCGTCGCTGCTGCCGTCGTTTCCCGGACTCGAAGCTTGGAAACAGGCGCTCGACCACGGCGTGAAGGTGGCGGGCTGCACCGTCCATTTTGTGGACGCGGGCGTGGATTCCGGCGCAATCATCGGACAGCAGGCCGTGCCAGTCTTGGACCAGGATGTACCGGCCAGCCTGCACGCGCGGATTCACGCGGCAGAACATGAACTGTATCCGAAATGCGTGGCGGCGATTGCGCGTGGGGAGATTTCAGTGGTTGGGCGGCGAGTCATTTGGAAAAAGTAAGACACGAATTTCACGAATTAACCCTAAAAATAATTCGCGAAAAATCAGTGTAATTCGTGTCAAAGTTTTTTGCGTGAAGAAATCAAAAAGAAGAAAGTGGCTTTTCTGCGGCGGAATTGGCAGATTAACCGAGTCACACGCGTGAAATCTTCAGCGAATCATTTCCGCCACCGCTTGTGAAAAAGCTTTGCACGATCAGATGAGCAACAAATTAAAATTTGGTTTGCCAAAAGGCAGCCTGCAGGACGCCACCATCGAAAAGATGGCCAAGGCGGGCTTCAACATCACCGTCAGCAGCCGTTCCTATGTGCCGTATGTGGACGATGACGAAATGGAAATCCGCCTGATCCGGGCGCAGGAAATCAGCCGCTACGTCGAACACGGCTATCTCGACTGCGGCATCACGGGCCACGACTGGGTGATTGAGAACGGCTCGAAAGTTCACGAGGTCGGCGAATTTCTTTTCAGCAAGGCGACGCGCAAGCCGGCGCGATGGGTGTTGTGCGTGCCGGAAAATTCGCCGATCAAATCGGTGAAAGATTTGCAGGGCAAACGCATCGCCACGGAAGTCGTGAACCTGACAAAAAAATACCTGAAGAAACACGGCGTGCAGGCCGAGGTGGAATTTTCCTGGGGCGCAACCGAAGTCAAGGCGCACGAACTGGTGGACGCGATTGTCGAAGTCACGGAGACCGGCTCTTCACTGCGCGCGAACAAGCTGCGCATCGTGGACGAACTGCTGGTTTCCACGCCGCGCCTGATCGCGAACGCCGCCGCGTGGAAAGATTCCTGGAAGCGCAAGAAGATCGAGACCATGGCGATGTTGCTGAAAGGCGCGTTGGAGGCCGAAACCAAGGTCGGATTGAAGATGAACATCGCGCAGAAGAATCTCGCGAAGCTGCTGGCCGATTTGCCGGCGCTGCGCAATCCCACCATCGCCAACCTGAGCCTCGAAGGCTGGGTCGCCGTGGAGACGATCATTGACGAGCACATCGTCCGGGAATTGATTCCGCAATTGAAAGCCGCCGGTGCAGAAGGAATCATTGAATATCCGCTGAACAAAGTTGTATATTGATTTTAGCCCTTTTTGCCGGCTTCAGCATCCCCCAACAACGACGGGCAAATCCGCAGATTCTTCAATAATGTCAATGGAATAGACGATTTAACGCTTCTCTTGCGTTCGCTTGTAAGTCCCTGTGTGAAATTGGCAATGTGGTAGCAA
>CAZIFP010000293.1:0-3607 GCA_964538105.1 uncultured Bifidobacteriaceae bacterium | reverse complement strand
AAGTGCGATTTTGAAAATTTTAAGTCCTGTGCGTCTGCCATTTCGCCACACCGGCTACCCAATGTTTACAATATGATTTGAATTAGTGAAAGACCCAACCTGACTATGTGCCACTGTAGGGGCATGAAATCAACTGTAACCACAAGCAGTGGCAGCGGCGGCACAGACCAAGTTGTTCAACGTCAAACTCACGTTGCCACTTTCGCAAAAGTCCACGATGGGCGCAAGCAACCGATTCAAAGTCTCTGGATTCGCAATGACTGATTTTATACGCGGATCGCCGTGGAGGATTCCAAAACCTGCTTGACGGTCGTCCGCCGTGTTCACCTTATGGAATCGCAAGATACCGGCCATTGGAACGACAGGCCGGTGAAGAGCTTTGATTTTCAAGCGCCGCTGGGCCAATACGGTCAAATTCGTGAGCATTTCATCTTTTTTGTAGAGGGTAGAAATAATTCCCAGTTATTCCCAGTTACCAATTGCAACTTGCGGCTCACTGAATGATTCAAACCGTGAAATGAAGGAAAGAAAGAAATTTGCGGTGGCATGGCGGAACCATGCATTTGTGAAGCTGGCTTGTCTGGGTTGGTGGATGCAGTGGGCTGAAAACGAACTGAACCCATCGGCGCGGCGCGTTTTTTTGGCATCCGTGCCGCTTAACGAACCTCATGCGCCTGTCTCCAGCTGAATTCAGGCGGACAGGTCAAATCTTCGTCCGCTCTTTTCCAAAATTTCCACCAGATGTGGGGCGATGAACATCGTCTTGGAACCGCATTTCACGGTGGCTGCCGCGATGTGGTCAGGCAAGCAGTATTGACCAAAACTGTTGGCTTCCACCAGGCCCGACTCGACCAAGCTGCGCAAGGCGCGGTCAGCCCAGTTGGGATCAGTCACAAACCGGATCTTGCTATCGGCCCGCCGGGAGATTTCGATTTTGGATACAAACTGGCCCGGCCAGTGCTTGAGGTATTCCAAAACACAGCTTTCATCCGCCGTCAAATTGTCCGCCGAGTCATCCATGAAGCACCATTTCCAATTCTTTCTACCAGAATTAGGCCGTCTTGCCAAGACAATTCCGTTGCGGAACGGACGCAAGCCAGTCGCACCTTGACCTTGGCCGGTTTCAGTGGATAAACTGGTTCGTGTCGTTCCATTTGGCTGAAAGCTGAAAAATTAAATCCAAAAACAATCCTTATATGAAACATCTCTGGTTCCTGCCGCTGCTGCTCACGGGCCTGCTCATCGCCGGTTGCTCCTCCACGCCCACGCGGGTGGACAAGGGTTTGTTGAAGGTGCAAACCTACAACTTCATCAACGGCGGTATTGCCCTGACGCCGCCGGCCGCCGCCCGGCGGGATGCCATTCACCAGATCATTCAGAAGGCCATCATCAACAATCTGACGGCGAAGGGCCTGCAACGCACTGACGGCACGGGCGACGTGACCGTGGCCTACATGATCATTGTCGGCAACAACGTCAGCACCGAGGCCATCACCACTTACTTCGGCCTGGGCCGGGATGCCGATGCGCTCCACAACAAGGCGGAGGATGCCTATTCCAGCAGCAAGAACCCGAACCACTTCGAAGCGGGCACGCTGGTGATTGATGTGCTGGATGCGAAAACCTACGAGTTGCTGTATCGCAATTATGTGGTGCGGCCGATTTTGGGCAATGCCACGGCGGCCGTGCGGGGCGAACGCATTCAAGAAGCGGTGAATGCCGCACTGGCCAACCTTCGCATCGCGAACTGAATCCGGTTTTTCAACGCCAGACCGGGTAGAAAGCTCCCTCTTTCAGGGCAGGCTTGGGTTTCAATTTCCGGCAGCGCTCGATGCACAGGAAGAACACGCCGGGGCCGAAGCAAAGCAGCATCACGGACAGGCCGGTGGCGATGCCCCAAAACGTGCCGATGGGCGCGCAGCAGTCGTCGCGGCGGCGGACGATGACGTGGCTCGGCACGGCGACGATGAGTTCGAGGATGCTCCCGTGCAACAGCCAGCGCGTGGCGCGTTTGAGGAGTGCGTCGGGATCATCCGCTTTGGCGGAACGATGGAAAATAACAGCCCAGATGATCCAAAAAACGATGATGGTCAAAATCATCGCGGCGAGCGTGCCGTTGCCGGAATTGTTGTTCGGTCCGTTTTGGCCGGCACCGGATTGAAACATGGCGAAGAGATTAAAATAATCAAACGCCTTGTCGGTGACGATGGCGCAGAGGATGGAAAAAATTCCGGCGAAGACGAGATTGGCCAGAAAGAAGGCGGTGACGATGACGGGGATTTTCAGCGGGCGGCGAGCGGGCAGGCGGCGCTCGGCGATGTTGATCGGTAGCAGCAGCAACAGCATCTGTCCGGCGACGAGCACCGCGAGCCAGAGCCAGTAGCCCTAAACGGCGTAAATATCCAACGCCTCCTTGATTCCAAAGCTGTTGTTTTTCAACCCCCAGTTGCCCAGGGCGGCGAGTTCGGCCGGAGCGGTCAGGAGAATCAAGGCTAGCGCATAAAGGAAAACCGTGAGGATGGCCCAGCGTATCATGATTTTTGATTTCGCCAGAAAGTCAAACCCCGCGCCAGTGAAATCGGCGCGCAAAATCTTTGGAAAAAGTGTTTTCGCGTCTTGCCAAGCCGCAGGTTCAACGGCAGATTCTGGACAGTTGAATTTTTAGAAAACGAGAAGGAGCCATGAGCAACGAAGCCAAACTGGAACTGGACGGAAAAATTTTCACGCTGCCAACCCTGACCGGCAGCGAGGGCGAAAAGGCGGTGGACGTGTCGTCGCTGCGCGCGAACACCAATTACATCACGCTGGACGACGGCTACGGCAACACCGGGTCGTGCGTCAGCAAAGTCACGTTCATTGACGGCGACAAGGGCATTTTGCGCTATCGCGGCATCCCCATCGAGGAGATGGCGGAGAAATCCAATTTCATAGAGACGGCGTATCTCATTATTTACGGCAACTTGCCGACGCGGCCGCAGTTGAAGGTGTTTTCGGATTTGCTGACGGACTATCAGTATCTGCATGAGGACATGAAGTATCATTTCGAGGGCTTTCCTTCGGGCGCGCATCCGATGGCGATTTTGTCCTCGATGATCAACGCGGCGAGCTGTTTCGACGAGGGTCTGATGAACTGGAAGTGGGGCAAGAACCAAATGTTCGACATTTATGTGGCGAAGCTGATTTCGCAGGTGCGGACCATCGCGGCGTATTCGTATCGCAAGTCGAAGGGGCTGCCGCTGATTTATCCGAAGCAGAATTACAAATACACGGCGAACTTCCTGCACATGCTTTTCTCGATGCCGTATGAGGATTTTGAATTGAAGCCGGAAGTGGTCAAGGCCCTCGACCTGATTTTCCTGCTGCACGCGGACCACGAGCAGAATTGCTCCACCTCGACCGTGCGCATGGTGGCGTCATCACAGGCGAATTTGTTTGCGAGTTGCGCGGCGGGCGTGTGCGCGCTCTGGGGTCCGCTGCACGGCGGCGCTAACCAGGCGGTGCTGGAGATGCTCGAGCAGATTCACAAGGAAGGCGACGACGGCTCGAAGTTCATCACGGCGGCCAAGGACAAGAACAGCGGCCGGAAGCTCATGGGCTTCGGCCACCG
>CAZIFP010000292.1:0-3610 GCA_964538105.1 uncultured Bifidobacteriaceae bacterium | reverse complement strand
ACAGTCAATTGATTGTCGGTGGTTACCCAACCGAAATGTAATCTCTGAATAATGTAATTTGCTTGGCCCGCCAGAACTGTGACCTGCACTTCGCTTACATTGTCGGCCTTGGCTGATATTGTTACGTTCCCAGGCTCCTGTTCCCAGCAGAGATAACTTTCAGGCCCCGTGCTTCCAACAATCTCCCCGTCAGCGCTGATATCCGTCGAAATGCCTAGTCCCGTCCACCCTGGCCTGATGACATAAATGCGGCCTTTGCTGGTGTCCTCCACAACCTTTTTGGCGTCGGGAAAATGAACAAGTTGCTGTGGTGTCGCGCATCCAAAAAAGAGCAAAGAAGCCGTCAAAATCAAAATGAGTGGTTTTATTCTCACAATTCGATTTTCGATAGATTTGACCTCCTGTCCAGCATCATTTGGTTTAATGAATGCAGGAAAACGGATGCTAAACGGTGGCTCTGGCCCATATAACTCACATGGGCCGTCGTTGAGCTTGGAACTGCGAAACCCCGACACCTACGACATAAATACGAAAACTTGAACCAGAATAAATTACGGTTTTGCCTTTAATATCGCCGTGGCAACCACCGTAGCGCGAATGACCACTTCATCGCCAATTTTACGTTGGGTTGCCGCCCAAGGCCGCAGCTTGTGCCTGACCCAGGGCATCCGCTTGCGCGGCGAATGGTGGGCGCAAACCCTCGCCCTCCCCGAATGGCTGCTCCCGCATCTGAACGTTTGGCGGAAATTGATCACGGCCGTCGAGGAGCAACTCGCGGCCCTCACCCAACAAGTCGAAGCCTTGGCCCCGAAAGTCCGGCCCAAAGGTTTGGGTCCACTCACGCTGGGCATGCTCAGCGCCGAACTCTGCGACTGGTCCCGCTTCAAGAACCGCAAACAGATCGGCAGTTACACCGGACTCTGCGGCGGCGTCAGCAGTTCGGGTCAAAGCCATTGTGATCTGTCCATCACCAAGGCCGGCAATGCCCGCGTCCGCTGGACCTTGTTCGAACTGGCCTGGCGCATGGTGCTCCACCAACCGCAAAGCAAGGCCGTCCAACGCTGGAAACATATCCTGCTTAATCCCCAGGCCGCCGCCCGGCAAAAGAAACGTGCCCTGGTCGCACTGGCCCGGCAACTCGCGGTGGATCTCTGGCGCTGGCAAACCGGCAAGATCACCCCCCGAACAACTCGGCTGGGTCATGGTGTAACCGTTAACCCCGACTTGGCTTGCACCGCAACTCTCTTAATTTGATTTCGGAAACGGAGCCTGCCCGATTGGCTCAGCGGTTCGCGTGCGAACCGTTAAAAAGAATGGGCGGCTTGGTTTCCCTGCCTCCGGCCAACGGACTTGGCCTCCTTGTCCCCCTGCCACGGCAGGGATCGGATAGCAGACTGTGCGGAGCTGAATCTCCTGCATGCGGCGGGAAACACGCGGACGAAATCGGACGCTTCGGATTTGAGGTTATAGGAATCGCCCGGGTCAGTGACCCGGCACTGCCGCGAGCTAAGGGCTCGCCATCGGCAGTGCCTCCATCAGTCAACGCTCCACGCGTCGTCATCATCAACCACCACCAACCAACTTCAAACTAATTCCATTATGTATACCTGAATCACTCACCTCCAAGACTTCAACTTGACTTTACTCATAGCAGCTGAGTTCTACGTCTCTCCTCGCCACCGGCTGAATAACTTTGGAACACATACCAGCCACCGCCGACTCGTGACGTGAACCGCGATAGCCGACCTAAACGGATCAAACGAGCGAGAATAACGCTCGCTGATTGGATTGTTTTTTTGTATGGATATGATGTTGGATCCTGACATATCTTGGTTTTCAAGGCAGCGGCGGACCGACTTTGATGCGATAGAATTGTGCTGGTGCAGCAGCACTGTTGGTGTCCGTCCATATGAACGGCATCGCTGGCGAGTTGGTGATGAACAATGTGTTCCAGTCGGTCAAATTCGTTGAACCTTCCACCGCATAGTCCGGCCCGGTGTCGCCGCCAACCTGGAATCCGATCTGGCCGTTGCTCAAGCCAATGGAAGACAACGCCGGTTGCGTCAGCGGATTCACGATCACCGTGAAGCTTTGCGTGGCACTCATGCTGGGCGAGCCGTTGTCCGCAACTTCCAATGTGAAGAGATTGGTCGTGCTGGCATCCGTTACCTGCGGCCGCCAGTAGAACGCACCGCTGTTTGTCCCCAAAGTTGCAGTGGCCGGCCCAGCAAGCAAATTGAAGGTCAGGGTTTGCGGCGGCTGGTCGGTGTCCGTGGCGCTGGCGGCGAAGGCGACGGCTTGTCCCACATTCACGGTTTGATTTCCTATCTGTGCCAGCACCGGCGGCGTGTTGGGCGGAACGGGCGGGATCAACAAATCAACGATGGTGTAGGCCGGAACTAAAACGGTGAATGAATTGCCCAGCCCGGGCACGGTGTTGGAATAGACCGGGAAAATGGGCGTGTCGCCGTTGTAATTGGTGAGGCCAAATTGATACCAGGTGCCGGAACTGGCGAGAATTGGTCCGCTGATGTTCACCGTGGCGGCGATGGCGATGAGCGGATCCATGTTGACCAGCATGACGCCGGTTTTCCCGTCCTGCCGTGTTGTCGCATGAACGCGCAATTCGCTTTGCGCCGACGTGGTTTGCAGGAATGTGTCACCGACGTTGGCCAGCAAGTGCGCCATCAGTGCGCCATAATAAGCATGGCCCGGCGTCTGATTGTTCAACAAAACATCAGCATGAAGGATCTGGTAATCCACGTTGACAACGCCGTTTTCAATCCACGTCAAATAGTTGTCCGCAGTAAAGAGCGCCACGGGCGCGCCGGTGGCGTTTCCCGCGCCGGTTTCAGTGATGGCAATCTTCATCTGCGAGGCTTGGGCGGCACCGACAAGATTCGTCAATTGTGTGAAAGTGCTGGTGACGGTGGCAACAATCCCCGTTGAGGCGGCCAGCGTTGAGGCGGTGTCGCTGCCGGGATACCAGTGAATAATGACGAAGTCCGCGTTGGTGCCAACTGCCTTCAACAATGAAGTGTTCCAACCGTTGGGGCCGGATTGAATGCCTTCAATAAATACTCCGCATTTGATGGTGGGATCCTGGGCCTTCATCGCGCTGATGAATTGGATTGCATTTGTGCCGTAAGCGGCAGGGGAAAGCGCCGGCTGGCCGACACGCGTGGCGGCGTTGGTCTCCGGATAATGCAAATCGTATTCCCAATCCTGCCCGGAATAATAGCCATTGCCATAGACTTCATTGCCAATCTCCCAGTATTTGACGCCCCAATGATTCACTTTGTTGGCGTGTTTGACCCATGCCGCCGCCACGTTGGTGTCACCACCCGCAGTATTGCTTGGATTGGAACCGTAATTGACGGTGATGATCGCCTGCGCGCCCGCCGGATTGACAATATCATTCATGAAATTGTCAAAACCGTCATTCGAATTGACATATGCGCCGTCTATGCCCGAGTTGTTGGACCAACTATAAACATCAGCATAGGAACCACCAGGATAACGAACGGCACCAATCCCCGCAGCGTTCAACTGCGTGGCAATGCTGGGATAATTGATCAGATAATTGTCATAGACAGCCGTGCAAACTCCC
>CAZIFP010000291.1:0-3625 GCA_964538105.1 uncultured Bifidobacteriaceae bacterium | reverse complement strand
ATGGACACACCATGATGGCTCTGGCGGAAACACTCACGGCGCTGGGGGAGACTGACAAAGCGCTTCTCTACTGGCAGCACGTCACGCAAAATCACGCTTATCCGCGCGCCAAGGTCCAGCTCGCGGAGCTTTACGCCGCCAAAAATCAGCCAGATGCCGCCCGAGCAGAACTCAAGGTTGTGCTAAGCGACGATCCTCACGCACCAGCCTTTCAACGCCAGCGCGACCGGGTGTGGATTCGCCGTGCAAAAAGTTTGCTCGCACGGTTGTAGCAGGCCAGTTCCTAGGTAAGCGTTGGCTGTCGTGAGGTCTTTCTCGGTGAATTAATTTGAAGCCGGAGGATTGTGCCGTTCGAATTTGCCCAGCCCAAGATAAGATGGACAAGAAAAACACCAAAATGCAATCAAAACCATCCCTCAAATCTGCACTGCCTCTGAACCGTAAAAACGAACATTTCACCATCTCACAGGGACGAAGACAGTCAAACTTGTCTGCGCACCGCACGTCCAACCAAGGCCAGAGTGCTCAAACCCAACAAGGTGCAAGTTGCCGGTTCGGGAACTGGAGTGACAGAATACAAAGTCGCCGCCGTGCCGAAAGTTGAACCGGACGCGCCAGCATTGGCAGAATCGTAATAGTTTGAACCAAGCCATGGTTCATAGCTGCTGTCTGATTCCGCAGGATAACCGGTCACGCTGTCCAAGGCACCATAAGCACTCTGTCCAGAAGGGCTGGCATACGACGAAACAACGTCGAAGTAAAAACTGTTGCCCACACTCAAGCCGAGGCTGGACAAAGGCATGGTGATGGTAGCGTAATTGAATCCCGTTCCGCCGGCCGCATAGCTTGCCGAGGCGTTTTGTGTCCATGAGCCGTTGTAGGTCAATGCGGAGGAACCCGTTCCCCAAGTGTTAATCAAGGCGTTTAAGCCGGTGCTAGCCCCAATGTTCTCACCCCACGGGTTGACAAGCGACGCGCTTCCGTTGCCCGCCTGCCCGACAATCTGAAGTTCGACTGAATAAAAAATGTATGAAGCCTGCGCCTCGGTCGTATTGATTGTAAAGGTGATGTTGTTAGCATCATTGTTGACCACCACGCTGCTGATTGCGCCGCCGTCCGCCGGGGAGCTTCCCAAGGAATTGCCGGTGCCGAGGTAAGTGACTTGGGCCATTGCCGAGGAAACGGCCAGAGTGGTCAGGATTGAAAGCAGTGATGTAATCGTTTTCATGGGTCGATGGTTTGGTTTTGCTGGTGTGCTGATATGATGACACGCTTTCATCATTTGAACAGCCTCACAAATGTATGGTTCTGGCGTGTTGCCGCCGAACTTTCCTTCATCTCACGATTTTAATCAATTAGTGGGCTGCAAGTTGCAATTGGTAACGGGGAATTATTTCGACGCTCTGCAAATCGGCCACGCTGTCAGCACCGCCGAAATGCGGCTGCGCCCTTTCAGCCATGTAGATCGGCGCGTCTTTGCGGAGTGGAAGAATGGCGATGCGGAGATCGCCTTTGAGAATTTCCGGCGCATGACGGCGCAGACCAAGGTCAAAGGCGTTGCCGTTGTAAAAGTCGTCGGTGATAAACTTGCCGTCCAGCATCACGCGGGCAACGTCGCCAACATAATGAAGACGGAGGATCGGATCGGTGCCTAGGTCAACGTCCTTCGGAATCGTGATGCGCCAGACCGCCGCCTGGTCAAAGTCCGCATCCAGCGGCGCCGTCGCCACGGGCTGATCAATCTTGCCGAGGGGAACTTCCCGCAGCGATCCGGCGGCCTGAATTTTTTTGAAGGCGGCATTGAATTTGACCGTCCTCGGAGCCGGTGCAGAAAAGCGCTCGAAGATGCCATCTGTTCTTCGCGAAAGATCGCTCCCGTTGGATGCGAGAGATTCGGGAGCCGGATAAATGTCCACATTCAGACTGTCGGGCGACGTGGAAGCCAGGCGCAAATTGTCTCCATCAAGAACCAGGCCGGCGCTGGTGAGAAAAATCCGCTCGCGACCTTGCCAATTTCCTTTCCATATGGAGAGAGAAGTCTTTTGATCAAGAAGGACAATTTGAACGGAACCGCCGCCAGCCAGCCGGATTCGCGCGGCGACTTTCGTGCCAGGCTTGATGTCGCGAAGAAGGTTGAGGTTATCGCCGCGCGTCAAATGGCCGGAAAGCGCCTCGATCTCCGGACTGGTTTTGGTAAACGCAAATTGCGCGTGAACACCTTCGGTTTCCGCAAAAAAGACGGTGTGCACGTTGCCATCGTCAACAGCGGTCAACGGCTGCGCGGTGGCCCAGACGAGCCGAACGCCATGTCCCAAATCAAAATTGAACGGCCAGATCAGGCAGGCGTCGGATGGAATAGTCACCGGTTTTTGCGGAAATGTCAGCGGGCCCGAAGGTAGTTGGATCGTGAACTGCACGTCCCTTTTTGGCGGCATGACTTGCAGGCGCTGGTAGTTGTTCACGAAAATAAAGCCAGCGTTTCCATCGGAACGAACACTCCAGCGCAAGGTGTCAAAATCATTTTTACCGTGCGGGCGTTGATCCGGCATGGTCGCCGACATTCCCGCCAAAGTGGAACCCCATTCATGCAGAAACAAGTGGAGGCGCCGCAAGAGATGATATTGTTCGCGGATTTGACCGTATTGGCCCAGCGGAGCTTGAAAGTCGTAGTTTTTCACCGGCATGTCGTTCCAATAGCCGGTGTCTTGTGATTCCATCAAGGTAGTCAGCTTGCCTTCGGGATTCACGCCGCCATGATACATGTAATAGCCGAGCAGCGTGCTGCCGGAACCCAGTTTGATCAGCGTGGTCGCTTCGACATCCTTGGGATCAACCAGAATGCGGCGATGGTAACTGTTCATCATGCCGCCGCCGATTTCGCAAGTAAGATACGGATACTGATCTGCGTCCACCGTGTCCAAAGTCCCGCCTTCGCCGGGCAGACCCTGATAGGTGGCATCGTCCGCGCGGAACTTGGAAAACTGGAACCCTTTCCAATAACCCGCCGGCATGGGCGTGAGTGTCCGATCCCAAAAGCCTTCCGCATAGACGCCGTAAAGCGGCACCAATTCGCCAAAAGGCATTTGACCACGAGGCTGATTCCAGCCGGTGCGCGTATAGATCGGCGCGTCGAGTCCGGCTTCCTGGCCGAGGCGTTTAAGCGCCAACAAATGTTCGGCAGGGCCGCTGTATTCGTTTTCAAACTGGATGCCGATGACCGGCCCGCCATCTTTCCAAAACAATCCGTTTAACTGCCTGGCGATTTCTCCATAGAAAATTTTTACATGGTTGAGATAATTCGTGTCATTGGAACGCAGCTTCCAGCCTTTTTTTAAAAGCCAGTCCGGAAAACCGCCGTTGCGCACTTCGCCATGACACCACGGGCCACAACGCACGAATACCTTCAAACCGACTTCCTGACAGGTTTGAATGAATCGGCGCAGATTGCGCGTGCCTGACCAGTCAAATTGTCCTTCTATCTCTTCGTGATGAATCCAGAAGACATAAGTGGAAACAATGTCAATACCGCCGGCCTTCATCTTGAGCAATTCTTCGCGCCATTCATTCTCCGGATAACGCGTGAAATGAAATTCACCCATGACTGGTGTCCATGGCTTTCCATTTA
>CAZIFP010000290.1:0-3642 GCA_964538105.1 uncultured Bifidobacteriaceae bacterium | reverse complement strand
GCTTGTCCGCGCGGCCCGGACGCGACGCCCAGACCTGCGGCGAGACGAACTGCACTATTTTCGGATCCCACTGGGAGAACGGATTCGCGCGGACATAATTCTTGACCGCTTGGCCGAAGCGCAGGTTGAACCCGCCGTAATCCACGCCGATAACCACGTCGGGCTTGCGCTCGATGGCCAGCGCGAGCAACTGGTTGAACAGCTGCCGGAACTTCAGAAAGTTTTTCAGCACGTCCGAGACGCCGATGACCGAGTGCTGTGTCAAGTCGAAGGCCAGTTCCACATCGGCGGCGGACATCTTCGCGCCGCCCGCGCCGAAGAATTGCGCTTCCGGCAACTGCCCGCGCAACGCGGAAACCAGTTCCGCCGCGAGCAAATCCCCGCTCGCCTCGCCGGCGATGAGCATGAAGGTTTTCGGTTTCATTCCTTATTCTAGGAGGAGAAAACGTGACTCGCTAACTTTGATTTTGTCCACTGCAAAACAATTTGATCTGACCTGATGTGGTTTCTTTCATGCGCAAATATGTCAATCGGTGCCCCAGCAAATTTCCATAATAAAATTTTGCGCCTCAAAAACATTTCTGTCGAGCGGGTTTTCTTAAACACAACCAACCGAACTTGTTCACCGCCGACTTTTTTGACCTGAAAAAGCGGTGAATAATTCACGGGCGCGAAACGAGAATCGCTTGATTTGACAGGCTGATTTGAGTTGTTCACCGGTTTTCCACAGGCGCGGTTTGGTGAATAAGCTGTGCATATCAATTCGTTGTAAGAATTAGGAAATCCGCTATGCTGTCACCAGTTCATTGAAAGAACCGAGACGGAAGGCGGCGAATAAAATCACGCCGGAAATCTCAAAGATAATCCCAGGCGACTGGGGAAAGGTTGGGTCAGGCTGGTTGACCCGGCTCCTCTGAACCGGAGCGCAAGTTTCGGCGAGGCAGAATTCACCAGTTCCTCTGGCACGTTCGCGCGTGCCAGTAACGCGAAAGAGGGAACTAGGCGGCGAGGAGCGATTAGAAGCCGCTCCAGACCGAGTCAAGTAGTCCGGGCAGGTTTCGAGCCTGGATGAATCGCAGTTACCGTGAGGTATCGGTTGCTACTGTGCATCAGCACGGACGGACGACTCTGGCGGGTTCAAAAATAAAAAGTTGAAACCGCCTAAAGAAAGACGCCGAAAGGCGGGACAAAAAGGGCGTTCGCACCGGGAAGGTCACGCAGGCTGGGCAGGCTGTGTGAAAAACTTCCGAGCGCCGGCGATGTTAAAAACGGCACCGCTGGGCTGTGATGGAAAGGCAACCTGAAAGTGAAGAGGCGAGACCCGTGGCATCGGGCGAACGCGCCGTCAAAAGCGGCGGCTGACCTGGTGCTAATGGTGGAGACGCGAAAGAAAATCATAGGCGTGTCTCAACCTGGTTCGCAGGCCGGTGGCGCAACCACCAGTTGAAGCGAGCTGAAAAGCCTCACTCGAAATTCAGCGACCGCAAGGCGCTGGACGGCCCTGCTACGAGGCCGAAAACTCCGCTTGCCGTGGAGAATGGCGTCGGGAAGCTGACAGCCCCTGAAAAGGGCGCGCCGAATGTCAGCATGGGAAAGAGAGACTGGCGCACTCCCATCCCCCATTTGTCCCTGTTCGACCGAAAGGTCGGGCAGGGACTTATTGTTTTCTGGAAAAGGCTTTGAAGTTTGAAAATAAAAAAACCGCTGCCGGAAATCAGCAACGGTTTTTGAAGTGGCGGCAAATAATCTTCAGGCGAAATGCCACGGAGCGCGATACTCACGCGTCAGCAATTTGCTTGCGTCGGCGTCGTGAAGAATTTTCTCGTGTTTGACATCCCAACGGATTTTTCGGCCGACGAGCATGGAGATCAAACCGAGATGACCGGGAATCGCCGAGTGATGGGCGGTTTCCACGGGCGTGATCGTCGGCTGGCGCGATTTCACACAGTCGAGAAAATTCCGCTGGTGGCCTTTGGATTCGTAGAGCTTCACCTTCCGCAGTTCCTCCGGCAGGTTTTTGTATTTTTTCCATTCCGGATTTGAGGCTTCGAATTTTTCACGGTCCACCCAGACCCAGCCTTCGGTGCCGATCCATTTTGTGCCGGACTGGATGTCGCCGTAACCGCCGGCGATGGTCATCGTGATGTTGCGCGGATATTTCAATTCAATCCGGTATTTCGTGCAGGTGTTCCAGATGGCGTCGGCGGGCGGAAAATCGCCGTGACCCTCGATTTCCGACGGGCCGGAGCGGTCGAAGTCCAGGCCCCAGTGCGCGATGTCGCAATGATGGCCGATCCAATCCATCAACTGGCCGCCGCCGGTGTTGTAATTCCACCGCCAGTCCTTGTGCAGCCGGGCTTGAATATATGGCTCCATTTGTGAAGGCCCGATCCAGAAGTTATAATCAAGTTCCGACGGCGGCTCTTGGACTACGAGATTCCACGCGGCGGTGCCGGGAACCACCTGGGCGGGACTGGTGTATTTTTCCGGCAGCCCAGCCAGTTTTTTCAACAGCGCCGGCTCGACATCGGCAAAATCATTGTGTCCGCCCGGCAATCCAACTTCAACGTGCGTCACTTCGCCGATCAAACCATTGCGGACAATTTCCGCCGCCTTGCGGAAGTTGCTGACAGAGCGCTGCCACGAACCCGTCTGCCAGATGATTTTATTTTTCTCGACCGCCTTCACGATGGCCTGCTGCTCGGCAATGGTTTTTGCCAGCGGTTTTTCGCCATAGACATCTTTTTTGCGGCGGGCGGCCTCGGTCGCCACCAGCGCATGCCAATGATCCGGCACCGCGATCATGACGGCATCAATGTCATCGCGCGCCAGCAGTTCACGGAAATCGTGATAAGCCCTGCAATCCTTGGTTTGATAATGGTCGTTGACCATGTTGACCGCATCCTGCAAATGACTGGCGTCCAGATCACACGCCGCCACCACCTGGCAGTCGTCTTCAACCAGAAATGATTTGGTGTTGCTCGGCCCCTGCCAGCCCATGCCGATCACACCCAGATTGATGCGGTTGGACGGGGTCGTCTTGCCGTCACCGCCAAAGACGCTGCTTGGCAGAATGGTGGGCAGAACGATGGCGGCTCCGGCGGTTTTCAAAAATTGCCGGCGGTTGAAATTGTATTTTGGTTTCATCGGTTCAAGGCAGCAGTGCGGTTCACGGTTTTCATTTTGGACGGCTTCAATTATCCGAACCCGCGCCGTCTGAAAAGCTATTTGTTTGACGACAATTGATGACAGCCCGCCGTCGCTTCGAAACGGGCAGTTCCCCTGCTCCGCCGGGATTTGGTCAAACGCCTTATGATGAGGTTGAATTAAGACTTGCCGACGAACCACTTTTCGCCAAGATTTCAACAGCAGTAAAATTTAACCATCAACCAAATCGTTTTATGGGACGCATCTACAACAACATCATCGAAACCGTCGGCCGCACGCCGCTTGTCAAACTGAACAAGGTCACCGCCGGTGTGCCGGCCACCATCCTGCTCAAGTGCGAATTTTTCAACCCGCTCGGCAGCGTCAAGGACCGCATCGGCATGGCGATGATCGAGGATGCCGAACGACGCGGCATTCTCAAGAAGGACACCGTCATCATTGAGCCGACCTCCGGCAACACCGGCATCGCGCTCG
>CAZIFP010000289.1:0-3643 GCA_964538105.1 uncultured Bifidobacteriaceae bacterium | reverse complement strand
CCGGAACTGGCCGACGATGCGCGCGAGGTGCTGCGAAAGCTGACCTTTGCTGAAAAACCGATTGGCGCGCGCGACGGCCGCTGGTTCACCGTCCGCATCATGCCCTACCGCACGCTGGACGACCGGATTGACGGCGTGGTGATCACCTTCGCGGACATCACGGTGGCCAAGACGCTGGAGGCGAAGTTGCGCGGCCAGCACGCCAGCTTGGAAAGGTCCGTGGCCAAACAATCCGGCAAATTGAAGCGCCCGAAGAAAGACGTGAAGCCGTGACCACGCCGTCATGAAAAAAAAGCCCGCCCCTTCAACCGCCACCGCCAGGCTGCGCCGCAGCGCCGAAGTCCGGCTGCGGGAGCGGGCGGGGAAAAACCTTCCCCCGGACGGAGCTCCCAAGTCCGCCGCCGACACGCGCCGGCAGTTTCACGAATTGCAGGTTCACCAGGTGGAGCTGGAAATGCAGAACTTCGAGCTGCAAAAGGCCCGGGACGAGAATGAAGTGGCGCTGGAAAAATACACCGACCTCTACGATTTCGCGCCGGTCGGCTATTTCTCCCTGGATGAATCGGGCCGGATCACGGAGGTGAACCTGATCGGTGCCGCCCTGCTCGGCGTGGAACGGTCCCGGCTCATCAACCGGCCCTTGTTGCGCTTTGTGGCTCCGGCGAGCCAGCCGGGTTTTCTTCTCTTCCTGAAACGAATTTTTGCCGGAACCGAAAAACAAGTCTGCGAGGCGTCACTGTTAAAGCAGGGCGCACCGGATTTCTGGGCCGGCATTCACGGTGCCGCCGCCGTTTCCGCCCATGGTCCCGGGAAATGGTGCCGGGTGGCGGTGACGGACATCACGTCCCTCAAGCAGGCGGAGGAGGCACAACGCCGCACGGAGATTCTGTCGGCCGCGAACCTGGAGTTGCGGCGGGAGATTGTCCGGCGGCAGGCGGTGGAGGCATCCCTCAAGCAAAGCGAGCAGAACCAGCGCCAGTTGTTGGAGCAGTCGCGGCACATGCAGGAACGGTTGCGGAATCTGTCCCGGCAGGTTTTACGGGTGCAGGAAGACGAGCGCAAACGCATCAGCCGCGAGCTGCATGATGTCATCGCCCAGACTTTGACCGGCATCAATGTCCAGCTTACGGCCCTGGCCAAAGGATCCGCGATCAACACCAAGGATCTCGTCCGCAACATCGCCCGCACGCAACAAGCGGTGGAAAAAGCGGTGGACATCGTGCATGAATTTGCCCGCGAACTGCGCCCGGCGGTGCTGGATGACCTCGGGCTGATTCCTGCGCTGCATTCGTTTGTTAAAATATTTTCCCAGCGGACGCGCCTCCACGTTCAGTTGAAGGCCTTTGCCGGCGTGGAACAACTGGACATCGCCAAACGCACCGTGCTCTTTCGCGTTGCCCAGGAAGCGCTCACCAATGTCGCCCGTCATGCGCAGGCCGGCCGGGTGGAGGTAAGCATCCTGAAACTCGCGGACCGCATCGTTATGAAAATAAAGGACGACGGGAAATCCTTTCAAGCGGAACGCGTGATGCACGGAAAGGGCAGCAAGCGTCTCGGTCTGCTCGGCATGAGGGAGCGGGTGGAGATGATTGGCGGCACCTTTGACGTCGAGTCCGCGCCGGGCCGGGGCACCACCATCCAGGTGGAAATTCCTGCCGCCAAAGTGCGGCCGGCCGCGGTGAAAAAATCCGGCCACACCAAACCTTGAACCGTATGGGGTGTTCACCCCATTGCCGGTGACAAAGGCAGCGGCTAATTTCTACCAAATATCTGGGTGCCGGCCGGGAAAAACCAAATTAAATTTTGAAACGACATGCTGTTCACTGCTGTTTTGTCCTGCTCGCGACGATGTAAGAATCCTTTTGAATGAAAATAAAAACCAACGGCCCCAAATCCAGTTCTTCGAAAACGCTTTTGCCAAAATGCCCCACCGGCATCCAGGGGCTTGACGAAATCACCGGCGGTGGTCTGCCGCGCGGAAGACCCACGCTGGTCTGCGGCGGCGCGGGCTGCGGCAAGACCTTGCTCGCGGCGGAATTTCTTGTGCGCGGCGCGGTGAAGTTCGACGAGCCGGGTGTGTTGATGGCGTTCGAGGAGACGGAAAAAGAACTGACGGCCAACGTCGCCTCGCTCGGCTTTGATCTGGCGGGCCTGGTCCGGCGCAAAAAAATTGTGGTGGACTACGTTCACATCGAACGCAGCGAAGTTCAGGAAAGCGGCGATTATGATCTGGAAGGATTGTTTGTCCGGCTCGGTCACGCCATTGATTCCATCGGGGCCAAGCGCGTGGTGCTGGACACGTTGGAAGTCTTGTTTGCCAGCCTGCCCAACGAGGCCATCCTGCGCAACGAATTGCGCCGGCTCTTCCGCTGGCTAAAGAACAAAGGCGTCACTGCCGTCATCACCGCCGAGCGCGGACGCGAATCGCTGACGCGTCACGGGTTGGAGGAATATGTGTCCGACTGCGTGATCCTGCTTGACCATCGCGTCAGCGACCAGATCGCCACGCGGCATCTGCGGGTGGTGAAATATCGCGGCGCGCTGCACGGCACGAATGAATTTCCATTTCTCATCGGCGACGACGGAATCAGCGTGCTGCCGATCACGTCGCTCGCGCTGAATCATCAGGTGTCCACCGGGCGGATTGCCACCGGCATCCCCCGGCTCGACGCGATGCTGGGCGGCAAGGGATTTTTCCGGGGCAGCAGCATTCTGCTCACGGGCACGGCGGGCACCGGCAAGACCATCATCTCGTCCAACTTTGCGCAGGCCGCCGGCCGGCGTGGGGAGCGGGTGCTCTTCTTTTCGTTCGAAGAATCGCCCAACCAGATCATCCGCAACATGCACTCCATCGGCCTGCGACTGGAGCCGCTGGTCAAGCGCGGCCTGCTGCGGTTTCATTCGCAGCGACCCTCGCTTTGCGGCCTGGAAATGCATCTCGCCACGATGTTCAAGGAAATCGCGGCATTCAAGCCACATGTCGTCATTGTGGATCCCATCACCAGCCTCATGGACTTGGGCACCGTCTCCGAGGGCAAGGGCATGGTGACGCGGCTGATTGATTATTTGAAGGCCGGCCAGGTCACCTCGCTCTTCACCAGCCTGACGCAGGGCGGCCACGCACTGCAACAAAGTGAAGGCGGCATGTCCTCGCTCATGGACGCGTGGCTGTTGTTGCAGGACTTCGAAGGCAACGGCGAGCGCAACCGCGTGCTCTATGTGCTCAAGGCGCGCGGCATGAAGCACTCGAACCAGATCCGCGAGTTCCTGATTTCGGACCATGGCATTGACGTCGTGGACGCCTACATCGGGGCCAGCGGCGTATTGACGGGTTCCGCGCGAGCGGCGCAAGGGGCGCTCGAAAAAGCCGCCATGCTGGCCAGCCAGCAGGAAGCCGCCCAGCTCAAGCGCGAAGTGGAGCGCAAGCGCGAGGCGATTGAACGGCAGATCAGCAGTCTGCGCGCCGATTACGAAACCGAGGCGGAAGAACTGCGGCGCATTGCCGAACAGGTCGGAACCAGCACCCGCATGCTGACCACCGAGCGGACCGCCTCCGGCATCTTGCGCCAGGCGGATGCCAAGGTTGCGATTCACACCCGCAGCCGATCCCGAAATGGAAACCAATGAAAAATAAACCGGTGAA
>CAZIFP010000288.1:0-3647 GCA_964538105.1 uncultured Bifidobacteriaceae bacterium | reverse complement strand
TATCAAAACCCCGGCAAGGACGCGAAGAAGATCGCGCTCGCATGGGCCAAAGGCATCGGTGGCACGCGCGCCGGCGTGCTCGAAACGAATTTCAAGGAAGTGACCGAAACCGATTTGTTCGGCGAACAGACCGTGCTTTGCGGCGGCGCGAGCGCGCTGGTGCAGGCCGGATTTGAAGTGCTCGTCGAAGCCGGCTACTCGCCGGAGATGGCTTACTTTGAATGTCTGCATGAACTCAAGCTCATCGCTGATTTGATGAACGAAGCCGGCATCAGCGGCATGCGCTTCTCGATCTCCGAAACCGCCAAGTGGGGCGACGTCAGCGTCGGCCCGAAGATCATTGATGCCAGCGTGAAGAAACGCATGGCGGCGGCGCTGAAGGACATCCAGTCCGGCAAGTTCGCCAAGGACTGGGTCAAGGAATACGAAGGCGGCTACAAACGCTACAATGCGCTGCTAAAAAAAGGCGAGCAACATCCGATCGAAAAGACCGGCGCAAAACTCCGCGCCATGATGCCGTGGATGAAAAAGCGTTCCATCAAAGGCGCGCAGGCTGCGTATTGATTTCCGATTGAAACACCAAAGCCGCCGGAACAATCCGGCGGCTTTTTTATTCAACCATAAGAAATCCAAATCGGAAAAATATCTATATTTCAGAAACATATCTTCCGTTTGTAGAAATTTATACGCCTTAAATAATAAATAAAACGCGTATAGAAAAAATTGATACTCCGTAGTTCGGTATTTATACGCGTATAATAATTATTTATACGCCGATTTAAGAAAATTATACTCATATAAAAGAAAATTTACCGCCGTAAAAAATAGATTTGAAGCCTGTTGTAGGAAGTGATATTCCTAGTCCGGCTCAGAATCACCTGCAAAACTGCCGTTTTTGTTATGAATATGACTCCGGACACTTCAAAAAGCGTTCCGTTACCCGACCTTGAACCGTTGCTCAACGCCATCAGCCATCCCAAACGCTGGAAAATGCTCCGCGAATTGAGTCTGGGCGAGCCGCGCGAGATTTTCGAGATGGCCGAAGTGGGTGGATGCAGTTACGACATGGCGCGCAAACATCTCGCCGTGCTGATGCACGCGGGAATTGTCGTGCAAGGACGCGGACGGCTTTTCCAGATTCAGAAGCACCATCTGCCGGCACCCGGCGAACGGGTCGTGGATTTCGGCCACTGCCTGCTCCGGCTCGATGCGGTGGGCTGAACCGCAGATTGGCCGGAAGTTTTCCGGCTAGGATAATTTAAGTTTTTCCGGGCCGATTCCCTGGGCTTCCTCGACCAATGTGCGAATGCGTTGGGCGTCCCCCTTGGCATGGCCATGGCTGGCGAGCGGGTCCGAGCCGCCGCTGGATTCGATCAGGATGTCCGACCAGATGAGGCCCGTCTTGATGTGGACGGAGGCGACCTTGCTGATGCTGATGCTTATCTCGTCCCTGCTGAACCACGAGCGCTTGTGGCGGATGACCGCCCGGTCCGTCACCTCAATGACGGTGCGAAACAGATGATTGCCGCTGGTCCAGCGGCTCGCCTTGAAAGTTTCCGATGCCATGCCGCATTCTGGTTCAGGAATGCGGCTGAATCAAATGGGGTGAATTGCCCATGCGACGGGAGAAAAGCGTTTGACGCCGCTGGCAGTTTTAGACCGAACAATTTTCAGAATTCAATTTGCGCCGGGAGTTTGAGGGTCAACGTGGAACCGGCCGCGGATCGGTTGCGCGTTGACTAACCCGCAGGCTGCCAGCGCAACGGCAGAGTTAATGGGCGTTACGGCGACGAGGTAAATCAGGCAACTGCCAGTTCGCGGACGTGGTGAATGTCACGTTTGCCAACCGGACGTAAATGGGAAGCTTCCACCGTGGCGACCGCAATGGTTCTGCCTGCGAGGGTGACAAACTCTACTTCGTAAGCTTCGCCACCTTTGTGGATATGAACCACCGCGCCTACGTCACCCGCCTTCAGATTTTCATCCGGCAGGTCACGCGTTAACACCACGCAATTATTTTCTTTGATCTTCATGTCGCCACCGAAGGATAGGCTGTTATCAATCTCGGCGCAACTGTGCCTTTATCCATTTGCCAGACTGATCGAATGTGCGGATTTCGGCCATCAGGCGTGTTCAATTTGCCTTCAACCACATAACGTGGCCCATAGCCGGTTTCACGAACACTCGTCACTACATGCGTCTGCCCATGAATACGCAAAGCATCCGCCAATACTTCCCACTTTTCTGCACAGAAACCATATTTACTGAAAAAATTCGCCTTAATGGAACCGATGTGATGTTCGGGATTGAGGATATATTCTACGATCTTTTTACGCTCTATGTTTATTTTGTCGGCATTCGGCAGTTTTATTTGCAGTTTTTTTGCCTGAGTTTCGGTGCCTTCAGTAGATGAAATGGACAGCCAACCATCGGTCACAGGATAAATTTTAAACTCACCCGGCGGGGTTACGGTGTGGGAATATTCGGTGACCGGCAAAGTAGTCGTGACAAACTTGATTCGTTTCTCGTCTATCTCAACATACAATGTTTTTTTCTTGGTGTGAGATTTTAACAGCTTTAAAAACAGTTTGTAGTCCACTAAACAAGTTCCGTCCTCAAGCACCAAAGCTTCCGTCCCACCAGCCGATTCATTTGCCTCAACGAAAACACGCGCCGCACATGCTGAAAGCCTCACTTCCTTGTCTCGCCAGTTTTTGGAAGGAACCTTTGGGCCTATCAGTTCCAACATTTTTACGAGCGTTCGGCGTTCGATTGTGAATTTCATGGGCTGCTATCTCATGTTCACGAAAGCTGTTCCCGCCAGCGGGCCAGTTGCTTCGCGACTTCCTTCGTGCCCGGTGCGCCGGTCAGGTTTCGTTTCGCCATCGCGGCAATTTTCATGGTGATTGCATTGTCACTTTTTCTTTTGCCGAATCAAGCTTTCCGGCAAGGCGGTCAGTTCCGCGCCGGCGTCCGCCCGCCACACCACACGTCCATCCGGCAGCACGCGAATAATTTTTCCGCTCATCGAGCCGCGCAACGTTTTGACCGCATCTCCCGCCTTCAAGTCGGCTGATTCGCAAAGGTCATCCATCATACCTATCATGGAATCTCGGCCGAGGACGCCGGTGATGAAGTGGGCAGCGGCGGACGCGGCTTCTTTGCGGCGATGAAGTGGAAGATCGCGCAGTAACGCGGTGGTCAGGGCGCGGCCGATTTCCGCAAAGGTGTTTCCATTGAAGAATAAAAATGGCGCGCGCCGATGGCAGGATTTGAGAAATTCAAAGGTCTCCAGCAGACTCAACTCGCCCGCGCGGCGCTTTTCCCATTCTTCTGCGACCGCCGCGTGAGTTTCTGAATTAACGCCCTGCTGCGCGCGGCCTCGTTCACAGAGTCCGCCGTTGATCTGGGTGACAGATAGCCAGTCCCAGTTTTGGAGAAACTTGGCTCGGCTTTGTAGCGGTGCTGGTTCGCCGCGGCTTCTTTCAGAATGTCCGCCGCGGTCAGGTGCGCCAGCAGGTCGGTTCGCAGTTTCATCGCACATAATCTAATCCCCATTCGCATCTTTGCGCAAGTGGTGTTCTCTCGTGCTTTAAATGAAATCACGAAAGCTGTTCCCGCCAGCGCGCCAGTTGCTTCGCGACTTC
>CAZIFP010000287.1:0-3649 GCA_964538105.1 uncultured Bifidobacteriaceae bacterium | reverse complement strand
GCGAAGTATTGCTTGAAGCCGCGGCAAAGATAGTTCAGCCCCGGCTCGCCGTCGGCGGTGCGGATGATCCGGTTCTTCGGGCATTCACCCCAGCAATCCGTGAGATATTCACACTGCCGGCAATACTGCGGCAGGGTTTCATTTTTCGCATAGCCAAACTTCACCTGCGTCCGGGAAAACACCTGCGTGTCGAGCGCCTGGTCTTTAATGTTGCCCAGCTTATATTCCGGATAAACGTAGTGGTCGCAGGAATAAACGCCGCCGTCATTCTCCACCGCCAGACCTTTGCCGCAAAACTCGCCGTAGATGCAAATCTGCGAGCCCAGTCCCATGTGCTGTGAGACCAGCGTTTCGAAATGGTTGACCAGCACCTTGCCGACATCGTTTTTGTGCCACTCGTCAAAAACCCGGCACAGAAAATATCCCCAGTCCTCCGGGTCCACCGACCAGTCGGTCACAATAGAATTCGGTTGACCGGGCCGCGCTTCGGGGTCGCCGTCTTTCGGCAGCTTGTCATTGTCCCATTTGTGCGGCGCGGTCTTATCAAAACCCTTGTATTCCACAATCGGGATGAACTGCATGTAGGTGGAACCGACTTCATTCCGCAGAAAGCGATAAACGTCCAGCGGCTTGCGGGCGTTGAACCGGTTGACGCACGTAAGCGTGTTGAACGGCACGCCGTATTTGCGGAGCAACTTGGCCGTGTGAAAAACTTTTTCAAACGTGGGCTTCCGGCCTTTGGTGACACGATACTTATCATGAATTTCGCGCGGTCCGTCAATGCTCAAGCCGACGAGGAACCGGTTCTCCTTGAGAAACTCGCACCATTCCTCGTCAATCAGCGTGCCGTTGGTTTGCAGATCGTTCTGGATGCTTTGAAACGGCTTGGCGTATTTCTTTTCCAGCGCGACGACCTTGCGAAAGAAATCCAGCCCCATCAGCGTCGGCTCGCCACCCTGCCAGGAAAAAACCACTTCACTGCCGGTCACGCCCGCGATATATTGTTGGATGAATTTCTCCAGCACTTCGTCGGACATCCGGCCATGGGCCGGGCCGTTGGGCAACGTCTCCTTGCTCAGGTAAAAACAATAATCGCAATCCAGGTTGCAGGTGGAACCCGCCGGCTTGGCCATGACATGAAACCGCCGCTTGGACTGGTTGCCCAGCAGCAACGGCGCGTCGTATTTGTCGGTCACGGTCGTCATAATCGAAAGGCCGCAGGCAACGACTCAATACCAACCGGGCTCACCCAGCGGGCCGAAGGGACCCCAGCCATTCCATGCGCCCCAATCCATCGCATTGACTTCGGTCACCGTAACGGTGTCCGGCCTTGCCTCATAATCTTCGGCGTTCATCTTTTGTTTCTGACGAAATTGTTTGTAAACCTGATATTGCTTGGGACCGCCGACGTAGGCCTGGTTGTTCACCCGGTCGGGCAGGACCCAATAGCGCCTTCCACCATAAATAATTGGCGTAACTTTGTCCGGTGGCAGTTTCCGCAGGAGGGCCACCTGATCCGGCTTGGTCGGCGTGATGATTTTGAAGCCGGCACCCACGGCGGCGTTTTCCTTGTCGAGCAGATTGTTGCTGGCGCAGCCGGTGGCCAGCACGATGAGCGCAAGGGCGGCAACGAATTTGAATGTAGTTTGAATTTGTTTCATGGATTTGATTTGGTTTTTCGCTTCGGGATTTGAAATGAGCCATTTCGCACCAGCTCAAGCAAGATTTCATTTGGGCGCAGTCTCCGCATCCTTCACGCAGCGAAAGCCCAGGTGATTGCTGCCGGTATCAACGTCGCCTTTGCCGCGCGTGCCCATCATGTAGCGCGTGCAATACTGGTCCGTGCAAAGAAACGAGCCGCCGCGCTGCACCCGCTGGGGCTGGTCATCGCCGGGCGTGTAGCTGGACGACGGTCCTTGCGGATTGCGCACCACGGTTCCGGTGAGTTTCAGCGTGGTGTAATAATCCGGCCGATACCAGTCGCTGACCCATTGCCAGACGTTGCCCGCCATGTCGAACAATCCGTAGCCGTTCGCCGGAAATTGTCCGACCGGCGCGATGCCCGCGAAACCATCCTCCCCGGTGTCATGATAGGGAAACTGGCCGGTGTAAATGTTCGCCATCCATTTTCCGTTGGGCCGGAATTCATCGCCCCACCAATAAGTCTTGCCGGTCAGCCCGCCGCGCGCGGCGAATTCCCATTCCGCCTCCGTCGGCAGCCGCTTGCCCGCCCACTTCGCGTAAGCCGCCGCGTCGGCATAGGCGATCTGCACCACGGGATAATTGCCTTTGCCCTTGATGTCGCTGGCAGGCCCGGTGGGATGACGCCAGTTCGCGCCATGCACATAGCTCCACCATTGGTAATAATCATTCAACGGCACTGCGTTCGTCGTCGGCGTGAAGACGGTGGAACCGGCGACGAGATTTTCCGGCGGCGCGGTGGGAAACTGTTCTTTCGTCGGCGCGATTTCCGCAATCGTCTTGTAACCGGTGGCCTTGACGAATTGTTCAAACTTCTCGTTGGTCACGTCGTTCGTGTCCATCCAAAAGCCGTCCACATAAACGCGGTGGATCGGCTGCGCGTCGTTCACAGCGTTCATCGTCGCCATGGTGCAAACGCCTTCGGACGGCACCTTGCAGCCCATCGAAAACTCGCCGCCGGGAATCCACGCCATGCCGGCCGGCGCGTTCTTCGGCGCGGGATTCGAGTTTGGAATTGTCGGCGCAAATTCCGTCGCCCCGGCGTCCGCACCCGCGCCATCCGCAACGGCGGATAAAATACCGGCGGCACTGATGGCTAACATTGCGATGCGGCAAGAACCGCTTCGGTTGAACTTCATAAAAGATTCGGAATATGGAAACTTGATCAAGTTGTTGACGTCGGCATCGCCGCTCCGTTTCGCATTAGGCACACCACGCACCAAATGGCCATCGCCGCGTGCAGTAAAATCGCCGGCCACAATGCAACGCCAGCCAGATTCAGTCCGACGCCGGCATACAGGAAAACGTCAACAGCAACGAAATTGTAAAATGTCATCGCCGCGACCAGTCCCCTCGCCGCGCGGCTTTTCGTGTCGCCGCTGGCGAGCCAGCAGGCGATGCCCAGTGCGAACAATGCCGCTCCAGTCAATCGTCCGAGCGCCACGGCGGCGGGAGCGTCGAGCGGCGCACCGAGCAGCAGGTTCACCACGGCCGACGGAAAGCCCATCAGGGCCACGCCGGCTCCGGCTTCAATCACGGCGGTCACAAGGTGCAGATGTTTCATTGCCTGATGAAATCAGCTTGCCCGCTCACCGGCGCGAATGCAAACGCAGAAACAATTTCCGGCGAAGCGACAACCATTTTTCCAAGACTGAATATTGTCCGAAATCTGGCCGTTAATTCCGCTTCAAAGTTTCTTCAATTCCGTGCCCGCCAGCTCAATCAACGGCCTGATCGTCGCCGCGTCAAACGTGAAGCTGCAACCGGCGGCGCGAAACAGTTCCGGCAACGGACGCGAGCCGCCAAGCGCCAGCGATTTTTTGTAATCGGCCAGCGCCTTCACCTTGTTCGCCTTTGAATTCGCCCAGACCTGCAGCGCGCCGAGCTGTGCGATGCCGTATTCGACGTAGTAAAACGGATGGATGAATATGTGGAGCTGCCGGTGCCA
>CAZIFP010000286.1:0-3692 GCA_964538105.1 uncultured Bifidobacteriaceae bacterium | reverse complement strand
TTTGAAAACTGCCGACGGAAATGAAAATCAGTCAATAGAATCAATGAGAAAATACGAAAACCAATCAAAACAAAAATTCGGAAAAAATGCTTGCGCTGATTTAGGAAACCGCTGCTCTATCCATTTGAGCTACGGGGGCAAAGCAACTTCGTCGAAAATACCCCCGCCGCCGAGAATGGCAAGCGCAACGCAGTGAAGCGGATGATGGCCGCGGTCAGCCGGCGCAGAGAGAGGTAAAACTATTGGCCTGCCTGGGACCGGTAATATCGCTGCGGAAAGTTCGTGGTTTGTGTGTCCGTGAACTGCCACTGGCCGTTCGACCCGGCAATGTTCGTGCTGATTGGCGTCCAGTTCGCTGGCGGTGCCAGATTCGTCGCTGCTTCGACCCAATAAATGGAGTTGGGGATGCCGGTGAAGCTGAGCGTCAAGCTGCCATTGCTGAATGTCCATCCGGAAATATTCTGTTGCGCTATCAACACGGTGACGATTCCTTGCGCCGTTCCGCCCTGGCCGTCGCTGATGGTGTAACCGAACTGGTCGGTGACGTTGTTGGTGTCGCTGTAATAAATGTTGGTGCTGTCATACGTCACAGTTCCGCCATTGGTGCTGGTGGTGTCCACGCTGGCCAGCGTCAGCGGATCACCGTCAAGATCACTCCAGTTCGTAGCCAGGTTTGCGATGAGAATCGTCAGCGGATTTCCGGCCAGCCGGTAATAGGTGGCCGGATTGGCCACCGGCGGATTGTTGTTGGTTGAAGTGACCACCAAGTTGACCTGGCCAAGACTGCTGGTATCGAGAGTGTAATTGTATCCACCGGGAGTTGTTCCCAGCACCGGGGCAGAAGCGTTTAAGCTGCCAGTGTAAGTAAAAAGAGTGTTGGTGCCGGGACCAAAACCGGCGTTGGTGGAAATATTGATTGTGCTGTTCAGTGATAAATTGCCGGTCACCGCCACAGTGGCGTTATTTGTGCCTAAAACAAAATTCACCACGCTGGCGGCAGGCAGGGTCAGGCTGGTGCCATTCGACAGGGAGCTGGCGCTCAAAGTGAGCGGATTGATGCCAATCGCGGTCGGATCACTCATGGCTGCCAGCGTGTTATAAAGTGCCAGTGAGTTGGTGCCAGCCAGTCCGTCCATGGAAAAGACATTTGCCACGGGCGCGCTGTTGGTGATGGCGAATTGGGCGTTATAAATCGAAAACGTATTGCCACCGCCGGTCAAGGTGATTTGTGGATCCACAAGTTGAAGCCCGTTGACGTTATATAGTTTAAAATTAGCCGCCGCGGTGATATTGATTTTTTTCAACGTAATGTTGGTGATGGGCGCCTCGGTGCGGCCCCAGATCAAACCCGCGTCGCCGCCACTGGCGACGGTTGCCGTGAGGTTGCTGATGACGATGTCTTGCCAGATGGGATACAAACTTGAGCCTACCGGTTCTCCGGCGGCGGTCGAGGGACTTATCCCGGTAGGCGAGCTATCTTCGTTGTAGTAGCTATATATCAAGATGGGTTGATAGCGGATATTGGTCATGCCAAGGTTGTAATAAAAAAGATTTTGTGCGATGCCACCCTGGCCACCACCACCGCTGGTCGCGTTGTCAGATTTCATGCGGATGCCGCAATCCGTCCCATTGAAGGTGCAATTGATGACCACCAAATTTGAAACTCCACCTTCGGTATTGCTTCCAATCGTCATTCCATGTCCGTCGCCAAAGGCACAGTTGGTGACCAGAATGTTCGAGGTCGGCGTGTTTTGACTGCTGGTGCCAAGCGCGATATTATCATCACCCGTCGAGATTGTGCAGTTTTGGACCAGGCAATTCGTTCCGATGAGATCAATGCCGTCAGTGTTGTGCGACGGTGTCGCTGCGTGTGAAGACGGCGCACTGATGGTGGTGCTTTGAATGGTAATATTTCCATTCTTGCTGCTCTTAAACACTACTTGCTGCTTCGGCGCGTTCGAAATCGTCACGTTCTGAACCAGCACCGTGTTGCAACTGGAAAAATAAACCATGTAGAGTCCACTGCCAGAATTACCGGCCCACCAATCCGCGCCTTGTCCATCAATGGCACCGCCGCCGCTGATTTCAAGATTGTTCAAGCTGGAAGAAGAAAGCAGCGGCGAAGTCCCCGGCCAGCTCGCCATGGGCAGCATCCGCAAAACCGCTCCGGCATCAATCTGCAAATTGATTTTACTCTTCATGGTCAGCGGCCCGGTCAGATAAACGCCTGGCCCGGGAATTTCCACCGTCCCGCCGCCTTTGGCGCTTACGTCATTGATCGCGTTTTGAATGGCGGTGGTGTTGGTGATGATGCCGTTTCCATTCGCATTATAGGGTGACGCTGTCACGTTGGTGGTGTAAGCCGGAATGGCTGGCAATGTCGGCGCAGCCGACATGGGCGTTGCCAGCCACAGAAATAATGCCGCTACCATCAATGGTGCAACGTATTGGCGAAGGTTGAAACGGGTGGTCATATTTATGAATCCTTGTAAAAAATTATAGCTTGGATCGCCTCATTTTGCCGGTTCCAGCGTGCAATCCACCAGCTTCACGTCGGCGTCCTGCACCACGTCTGGTTTCTGGATCTCCTTGAAGGTGGAATTGTAAATCCGCACGCCACTGATTTCAGCGGCAGGAAAGCCGCGCACGTTCAGCACACGCGGCGTCTGCGCAACGGTGATGTGCTCCATTGCAACATTGTGCGCCACCGGCTTGAAGCCGCCCGTTGCGCCCACTTCATAAAGAAAATCAATCTGCAACACTGAATCTTTCACCAGTCCGACATTCACGTCCCGCATGAAAATGTTCTGCAGCACGCCGCCGCGCGCGGCGTTGGATTTCAGCCGCAGCGCGCACACCAAGTTGGGGCTGCTCATCTCGCAACGTTCCACAAACACGTTGCTGCAACTGCCGGAAATCTCGCTGCCGATGGCCGTGCCGGCGTGGCCGTCGCGCATTGTGCAGTCGCGGATGATGATGTTTTGCGCCGGCACGCCCACGCGCCGGCCGTCGGCGTTGCGGCCGGATTTGATGGCGATGCAGTCGTCGCCGGTATCGAACAGGCAGTTTTCCATCAGCACATCATTGCAGCTTTCGGGATCGCAGCCGTCGTTATTTGGGCCATGCGACACGATGTTCACGCCGCGCACCGTGACATTGGTGCAGAGCAGCGGATGAAGTTCCCACATCGGCGACCGGCGGATCTTGACGCCCTCGATCAAAATGTTCCGGCAGCGGATGAACTCGACAAAGTCCGGGCGTAGATAATCACCTTCGCCGAACTGGCGTTGTTCGACGGGCACGCCCTCATCGGCCATCTTAATGAGCCGCTTGTCGGCAACTGTTTGATTTTGAGTCCCGCCCTTTTTCCCCTTCCACGCCAGCCAGTTTGAGTCATCGGCCTGGCCGTCCAGCGTGCCATCACCGGTTACGGCGATATTTTTCTGGTCGAGCGCGTAGATGAGCGGCGAGTAATTGTAAAGTTCCGTGCCCTCAAACCGGGTGAACACCGCCGGCAGATAAGCCTTCGGATCGGTGCTGAACTTCAGCACGGCGTTGGTTTGTAAATGCAGGTTCACGCCGCTTTTAAGATGGATTGGGCCGGTCAGAAAATCGCCGGCGGGAACCACCACGCGCCCGCCACCGGCTTTCACGCACGCTTCAATCGCCTGGCTGATCGCCGCCGTGCAATC
>CAZIFP010000285.1:0-3734 GCA_964538105.1 uncultured Bifidobacteriaceae bacterium | reverse complement strand
CCGGCGCGGACGTCATCGCCATCAGCGTGGACAGCCCGTTCGCGCAGGAGGCGTGGGCCAAGGCGAACAACATCAAGGTCACGCTCGCCAGCGACCTGAACAAGACCGTCACCAAGGCCTACGACGTGGTGTTTCCGATGCTCGCCGGCGTGGGCGACACCTCGGCGCGCGCGGCGTTCGTGATTGATAAGGCCGGCGTGGTGCAATACAGCGAACAGACGCCGACGCCGAAGGATCTGCCGAACTTCGAAGCCATCAAGGCGACCTTGGCGAAGTTGAAGTAATTTTGCCGCCAAGTTTTCAGGGGCGCGTCGCAAGACGCGCCTTTTTTATTGCCTGGCAACGGTAGAAAATTAAAGCAATGGTCTTGTTATCCGAGGGGATCACGGGGAAACAGAGCGATAAAATAATTGGTTAAAACCGGACGCGGAATTTGTCCATTGCGTGATGGCAGGTGCACTAAAAAATGAAGCCGCGTCCGACCAGACCGGTGCAGAGAGACTTGCGTTGGTTTGGATCCTGAAGTTGCTGCCCGACGGAGCAAAAGCGGTGAGCCATCGCCCGCCGCTGTGGATTTGCAAATCGAACAGCGGATTGATGGTGTCCGACTCAAGGATGGTTCCACCAGAGCCGACAACATCGAAACGGCTGTTGAGGAACGCGGAGCCTAAAAAGTTTTGTCCGCCGGTTGCGCCGAGGTTGCGGGAAGTCCAATTGATCCCGTCTGGCGAAGTCAGCGCCACCGCGCTGTCGCCAGCCGCCAGATAATAGCCGTTTCCAAAAGTGATGCTTTCAAAGGATGCTGTCGTGCCGGAATTTTGCTGCGTCCAATTAACGCCGTCCAGCGATGTTACGATGGTTCCGCCGGGGCCGACCGCAGTGAAGCCGGCCGAGCCGTAGGTCACCGACAAAAGATTTGTGAGCGTGCCGGAAAATTGTCCCGTCCAGGAAATTCCATCCGGTGAAGTCAGCACTGTGCCCAGATAGCCGACCGCGACGTAAAGCCCGTTCGCATATGCCGCGCCATAAAGGGTGAGCGAGGTGCCGGAAGTCCGGCTGGTCCAGACTGTGCCAGCGGGCGATGTCTGGATGGCTCCATTGTCTCCCACAGCCACCACCAAGCCGCTTCCGGTGGTGATTCCACGAAGATTACTTAACGTGCCGGAATTGCGTTGCACCCAGGATTGACCGTCACTGGATTGGTAAATATTTCCGCCGGAGCCGACACCGATAAAACTGCTGCCGGTGTAGGTCACCGCAGCGAGTGAAGGCGAATTGCTGACCGCATAATAAACCGCGTCATTGGTGGAACGAACCATCAAGCCGGAAGAACCGGCCACGGCAACGCCGTTGCTGTTGGCGGCGATGCTATAAAGAGTGTAATTTGGACCTGCCGGTGGTGCGGGTGTATTGGTTTGAACCGCCCAGTTCACGGCATCATAAGAGGTAAATTTGGGAGGCACGGAGCGGTAATAATAATTGAGCATCCCAACCATGACATAAAGACCATTGCCATAAGCCCCTGAATAAATAACCGTCCCGCCGATGGCAAGATTGGCACTATTCCAGACCGAACCATTGAAATATTGCACCGAATTTAGCCCGTTACCATACGTCACAGAAATAGGTGTTCCATTCCCTGGTATAAAAACGTTTTGTGAAAGGCCTAGAGCACTATTAACAGTAGATGCAGTCGCATAAGTATTCCAGGTCACACCATCGGTTGAAGTGAAGATATACGGTTGGGCGGAAACTGAATTGAGGTAACGCCAGCCCCCGACATAGTAGGCGCCATTTTGCGAGGTGACTATTTGGTGATTCATGGGATACACCAGTCCTCCACTGCCAAAACCATTTGTCCAAAATGGTCCATTATATATGGTCTGGCCATTCCAAGTTAGTCCATCGGACGACAGGTAAATCTGAGGACCGCCATTGACCGCCAGAAAGCCACCGCTGCCATAAGTAACCTGGGTAAAATTAGTGCCCCAATAATTGGACGTCCAGTTTTGACCATCCGGGGAAGTCAGCACAATGTTGTTTGTGCCAAGAGCCAGATATTTGCCGCCGCCATAAGTCACCCATAAAAGCGCGTTGGCCACGCCGCTATTGGCCACTAACCAATTGGTGCCGTCGGTCGAAGATTCCACCTCGCCATTGTTGCCCACAGCCATCCAGGCGCCGTTCAGGTAAGCGATGTTATTCAACTGGTTGGTCGTCGCGGTTGGAAGTTGCGTCCAATTGGTTCCGTCCAGCGAAATGGAGGCCGTGCCGCCGTCACCTACGCCGATAAACTTACCGTTGGCAAAAGCCAGTCCATAAAGCGTGGGCAGGCCGGCTTGCGGATTTCCACTGGGAAGCGGATTGCGCCAATGCCAGTTGTCGAGGGCGTCGGCAAATACAGCCTGAATACTGAAGAAGACTCCGAGAATTACCAGCGCCGATAGAATAAATTTTCTTTTCATAAGAAAAATCAGTCAGCCAAAAACGGAAGCAGCTTCATCATGAGCCTTTTTAAAGTTAATGTCAAGTCCATTAAGACAAGGCGACGCTGGCGAAGTTGAAGTAATTTCCGGTTTCGGAAAAGGATTGCCGCCGTTGGACTTTGGTGTCATAACGGCGGCAATTCCTTTGGAAACACTTTCCGCCGGATCAAGTATCTTCCGAACAATATTGTTTAACCAATTATTCGTTCAGTGCTGAATCACTTCGGGTAGCTGACCTTTACCTGCTCAATTTTCCCATCGAACTTGAACGGGGCACGATCGAAATAATCGCGGGAAACCGGCGATCCGAGATCCACGCCCACATCGAAGGTTTCGCTGGCGGTGAAGGCGGCAGGCACGGTGCGTTTGAGGCCCGTGCGGGCTACTTCCTTCCCGTCCACAGAAAGGATGACTTCGCCTGGCGCGCCGGGTTTGGCGATAGTGGTGTCCACGACGATCTGATGCTTGCCGGGCGTCAGCTTGTCCGACGACTTCGCAAGGTAGCGCTCGATGATCATCAGGTTGTATTCGTAACAAAGATGCCCGTCGTCCATGTAGCAGGTCAGGCCGCCACCGGCACCACCGAGCGCGTAGAGCACACCACTGGAATTTTCACCGGTTTCGAGATCAATGGTCACCGTGTTGCTCCGTTTGCCAAGACCAGGCGCGGTGAATTCTGGCATCCGGGTGGTGGTGTCGTCAAAAACCCAGCTCTGATAAGGCGTGGTTTTGATGTCCTCCGGATGGATGCGCAGCCAGATGCCGGCACCGAGCGGAAAGACACTGTTTTCCTTCGCCTGCTTGAGAAACAATTTTTGAAGCTCGGCCAGCTTCTTCGGATTCTCGGCGGCCAGGTCGTGCGCCTGGGAAAAATCCTTGGTCAGATCATAAAGTTCCCAAACATCCTTGGCGGAATCCCAATCGGCGAGGCCCGGTTGCGCATTCACCCACGGTATGAGCGGACCGAACGTGCAGGCATACCAGCCGTCGTGATAGATGCCACGGCTGCCGTTGTTGTCAAAATACTGGATGTGCTTGTTTTCCGGCGCCGTGCGGTTGGTGAACGATGCGGCCATGCTGACGCCGTCCATCGGGTCCTGCTTGAAGCCGTTGACTACCTTGGGCTGTTTGATGCCAAGCAAATCGTAAATGGTCGGCGCGACGTCATTGACGTGGTAGAACTGCGAGCGCGGCGTCGAGTCGGGCTTGATTTTGGTCGGCCAGGAAACAACGAGCGGGTTGCGTGTG
>CAZIFP010000284.1:0-3734 GCA_964538105.1 uncultured Bifidobacteriaceae bacterium | reverse complement strand
CGTCAGAATTCCCTTGTAAAATATGGCGGAGAGAGGGGGATTCGAACCCCCGATAGGGCTTTTGGCCCTATACCGGTTTAGCAAACCAGCGCCTTCAGCCACTCGGCCATCTCTCCACTTTATTTGGCAAATGCTTGCCTGGTTGTGGGGCAGTCGTGTTGGCAGTCTGATTGCGCATTATAATGATGTTTGCATGAAGCACAAAACACCGCTGCAATCGCTGCTAAACCTGGCAAGTTTTCGCAGCCGCCAAAACGTTCATACTTAATCCGCCACGTTCCACCAAAGACATTTTTTGCACGATAGCGCGCGGCTGGCAAGCTCATTCGTCAAAGTCATAAGACGGATGTTCCCTCCGTTGCCAATCGCTGCATCGCAACCCGGCCAAGCGGTTCACAAACTGTCCGTTTGTGAAACCGGCAGCCTTCACGCTCCCCGTGCTTTAATTCTGGAAATTATGGCGAAACAAAAACTACATGGGCAAACTAGCCGGCAGGGCGGTGCTGCTGCGTCGCCTTGTTGGTTGACCAGCAGGTCAGCCTTGCCCGATTGCGTTTGCGCCGATGCTGATGAAAACTGCCATAGGCGTCAAAATCGGATATGGCAAAGCCTGTTTTTCAAAGAAACGGTATCGCCGCGCTTTCCAACGCCGGATTTTGGCCGGCTCAACGCGAACGGCAGTGCAGTTTTTTCATGCAATTCTGCAAAAGAACATGGCGCTGCCCACGCCGGATTTGCTAGCATCTGGCCGTTCACCCGGCTCATGTTTGTAAAAAAATAGCTGTCACCGGAGATCTAGCTTATGCCATTCATCCACGAAGATTTTTTACTGGGATCAAAAACCGCCCGGCGGCTTTATCACAAGTTCGCCGAGGCCGAGCCGGTTTTCGACTATCACTGCCACATCTCGCCGCGCGACATCGCGGAGAACCGCCGGTTCAACGACCTGTTTGGAATCTGGCTGGCCGGCGATCATTACAAATGGCGGGCAATGCGGGCGAATGGTGTCGCGGAGAAATTCTGCACCGGCTCAGCCTCGCCGCATGACAAGTTTCTCGCGTGGGCGAAAACCGTTCCGCATACGCTGCGCAACCCGCTCTATCATTGGACGCACTTGGAGTTGAAGCGCTACTTTGGCATCACGGAGCTGCTCGATGAGACGACGGCGGAAAAAATCTGGAAAACGGCGAACGAAAAACTGGCCACGCCGGCGTTGACGACGCAGGGCATCCTGAAAAAATTCAAGGTCAAGGTTGTCTGCACCACGGACGATCCGGTGGACAGCCTGGAAGATCATCGCATATTCGCAAAATCCGGCCATTCCACGAAGATGCTGCCGGCGTTCCGGCCGGACAAGGCGCTGACGGTGGATTCACCCGCGAGTTTCAACAAGTGGGTCGAGCAGCTTTCGGCTGCGGCGAACATTGATGTCAACAGCTTCGGTGCGTTCACGTCGGCGTTGAAAAAGCGACATGATTTTTTCCATTCGCAGGGCTGCCGTCTGTCCGACCACGGCATGAACCACTGTTTCGCGGATTTTTGCAGCGAAAAAACCGCAGCCGGAATTTTCGACAAGGCACGGAAGGGCGAGCCGGTTTCGCCGGTGGAGCATTCGCAGTTCGCCTCATTTATGATGCTTCTCTTCGGCCATCTCGACGCGAAGCGCGGTTGGACCAAGCAGCTCCACCTCGGCGCGTTGCGCAACAACAACGACCGCTTGCTCAAGCAGCTTGGACCGGACACGGGCTTCGATTCCATCGGCGATTTTCCGCAGGTGCAGACGCTCGCGGCGTATCTGAACAAGCTGGATTCCGGCAATCTGCTGCCCAAGACGATCATTTACAATTTGAATCCGGCGGACAATTACGCCTTTGCCACGATGATCGGCAATTTTCAGGACGGCACCATTCCCGGTAAAATCCAGTTCGGCTCCGGCTGGTGGTTTTTGGATCAGAAGGAAGCCATGGAATGGCAGCTCAACGCGCTTTCCAACCACGGCCTGCTCTCGCGGTTCATCGGCATGATCACCGACTCGCGCTCGTTCATGAGCTATCCGCGCCACGAATATTTCCGCCGCACGCTCTGCAATCTCATCGGCAACGACATCGAAGCCGGCTTGATTCCGAACGATGAAAAACTGGTCGGCCCGATGATCAAGAACATCTGCTACGCGAACGCCAAAAATTACCTGGCGTTTCCCGGCGTGACCGACGACGCGCCCGCAAAAAAATCCGGCGCCAAATCGCGGTGACGGATTTCCGGACGTTTCAATTTCAACTTTGAAGTCACCGCCGCGAACCGTTACGCTGTCGTCATGTCACGAAAGACGGATTCGGATTCTAAAAACGGTTTCGGCGATGTCATCGGCGTCGCACTGCTGGCGGTCGCGCTGCTGCTGCTCGTCGCCCAACTGTCTTTTGATCCGCATGACCTTAAAGGGCTGAATCTGCCGCTGAACAAGTTTACGCATAATTGGATCGGCCCGCTTGGTGCTTATCTGGCATGGTGGATTTTTCTGCCGCTCGGCCTCGTTGCCTATCTCGTCCCGCCGCTGCTGGCGATTTTCGGCGCGGCGTATCTGCTGGATTTTTTGAGTTATTTGCGCGAACGAATCCGCTGGTCGCTGCTCTGGTCGGTAATGCTGGTGATTTCATTGACCGGTCTGCTTTACGTTTTCGATCCCGGTTCGCCGAGGCATGACCGGCTTCATGAAATGCTCGGCACTTGGAGCGCTGGCGGTGGACTGGGCTGGCTGACTTACGGCCAGACGCAAGATCGCAATTTCGGTCTTTCCCTGCTCGGCCCGCTCGGCGCGATGATTGTTTATGCGGCGCTGGCGTTAATCAGCCTGCTGTTCCTGACCAATTTCCAGCTCGGCGAATGGATTCGAGCCATTTTTTCGAAGCAATCGGCGGTGGCGGAGAAAGCTGAAGAAAAGTCGCCCGAGGAAATCGCCCTGGAACGCCGCGCCCGCGACTTGGAAAAACAGGCGAAGAAATTGCAGGAGGAAGTCGCCGCCGTCAACCGTTCCGGCCTCGGCGCGGATGGTAAACCGGTTCCCGAACCGACAGTGCGCGACTTGAGCGTGCCGCAGGCCAAGCTGGTCGCCACCGGAGGGCGCTTTCGCAAAACCACCTTGCCCGAAGCAAAAATTCCTGTCGCGCCCGCGCCCGCGCCCGAACCGGCCGATGAAGTCCAAGTGATTCCTGCCAAGGAAGTCGTTGCCGCTACAACCGAAGATATTCTTGGTAAAAAGCCAGCCGAGGAAAAACCGGCTGTGGAAAATCCAGTTGAAGAAAAATCGGAGGCGCCAGTTGCCGAAAAAGCTGACCCGGAAAAACCCGCTGAGGAAAAAGCCGAGCCGGAAATCAAAATTTCCGGAATTGCGCCGGCCAGGCCCCGCGCGCCGCGCAAGCCCAAGCCCATCACCGTCGCGCAGACGCCGATGATCGGCAATTACCAGTTGCCCTCGATGGATTTTCTCCAGCACCCGGACATGACCATCAAGCCGACCGAGTCCAAGGAGGAGCTGATGGCCAACGCGCGGCTCATGCAGCAGACGCTCGCGCAGTTTGAAATCGAGGTTTCGCTCGGTGACATCACCAAAGGCCCGACCATCACGCGTTACGAGCTGCATCCCGCGCCCGGCGTGAAGCTGGAAAAAATCACCGCGCTCTCGAACAACATCGCCGCCGCGCTCAAGGCCGAGCGCATCCACATCCTCGCGCCCGTGC
>CAZIFP010000283.1:0-3742 GCA_964538105.1 uncultured Bifidobacteriaceae bacterium | reverse complement strand
TCCGCCACCGTCGCGATGTTGCGCAGTTCCAGCAGGTCGGCGGTCACGATGAAATTCCAGTAATACTCGTGGATCTCCGCCTGCAGATTCGCCAGCCGCGACTGCGCGCGCTGCAGCCGCTTGTTTGTGCGCACGATGCCGACATAATCCCACATCAGCCGCCGGATCTCGTCCCAGTTGTGCGAGACGACCACCAGCTCGTCCGCGTTGGTCGCATTGCCCGACTGCCAGAGCGGAATTTTCAAATCCATTTTCGCGGGCGGCGCGGAAAGAATTTTGACCGCCGCGCGATGCGCGCAGACCAGCGCCTCCAGCAGTGAATTGCTCGCCAGCCGGTTTGCGCCGTGCAAGCCCGTGCAAGCCGCCTCGCCGACCGCGTAAAGCCCGGCGATGTCCGTCTCGCCATCCACGTTCGTCACCACGCCACCGCACTGGTAATGCGCCGCCGGCACGACGGGAATCGGCTCCTTCGTGATGTCAATTCCGTAACGCAAACAAG
This sequence comes from uncultured Bifidobacteriaceae bacterium, assembly GCA_964538105.1. Lineage (GTDB taxonomy): Bacteria > Verrucomicrobiota > Verrucomicrobiia > Limisphaerales > UBA11358 > UBA11358. The sequence continues at coordinate 3,243 of CAZIFP010000283.1, read as the reverse complement.
TTTGATAAATGTTGGGAAACCGCTCGATGACGAATTTTGCCGGCTTGTGCGTGATGTCCAGCAACACGCAATCCGCGCCGGATTTTTTCATCTCGCTGTCAATCGCACGCGCCACGATGTCGCGCGGCGCGAGAGATTTCAGCGGATGCACGGTTTCCATGAATTCCCGGCCGTCGAGCGATTTCAAAACGCCGCCTTCACCACGCACGGCTTCGGAAATCAAAAATGATTTCGCCTTCGGATGATACAGGCACGTCGGATGGAACTGGACGAACTCCATGTTTGCGATGCCCGCGCCGGCGCGGAACGCCATCGCCACGCCGTCGCCGGTCGCGATGTCGGGATTGGTCGTGTAGAGATAAACCTTGCCGCATCCACCGGTCGCCAGCACCGTCACCGGCGCGGCAAACGTCCAGACACGGTTGCCTTTTTTGTCGAAAACATAAGCGCCGAGGCAGCGGTTCTCGCCGACATAGCCGAGCTTCTGGCTCGTGATCAAATCAATCGCGATGTGGTTCTCGAAAATCTGGATGTTCGGCTGCTTGGAAACGGCGTTCAGCAGCGCACGCTCGATTTCGCGGCCGGTCACGTCCTGCGCGTGCAAAATGCGGCGTTCGGAATGGCCGCCTTCGCGTCCGAGATCAAGTTGTTTACCGCCGTCTTCGCCTGGCGCGTCGCTCTCGGAAAATTTCATGCCCAGAGCGATCAGTTCCGCGATGCGCGCCGGTCCTTCCTCGACAATCGTGCGGACGACGCTTTCCTTGCACAAGCCCGCGCCGGCCGTGAGCGTGTCGCGCACATGCGATTCAAAGGAATCCTCCTTGCTCGTGACCGACGCGATACCGCCCTGCGCGTAATTGGTGTTCGACTCCGCGCGGTCCTTTTTGGTGACGATTGCCACGCGTCCGCGCGGCGCGACCTGCAACGCGAACGTCAGTCCCGCGATGCCGCTGCCGAGAACGAGATAGTCGAATTGTTTCATTTTTGCAGACAGAATTTACAAAACTAACGGAATTAAAGCAGTCAATTCTAATTCGGTAAAATCTTGTTAATTCTGTCTAAAAATCAAAGCCGTGCGTTATCAATCAGCCGCGTTTTGCCGAAAAAAACCGCCAGCGCCATGTGTGCGCCGCGTTTGACCTGCGTCACGGGCTGCAATGTTTCGGGATCAAAAAAATCAACGTAATCCAGCCGCGCGAGCGGCGCGGCGGTGATGAATCCCTGCAAATCCCTTTTCAGCTTCGAGGCGGAAACGGATTTTTTCGCCACCGCTTTTTTCGCCGCCTGCAAGGCTTGGAACAGAATCACCGCCTGCGCCCGCTGCTCGGCGTCGAGATATTTGTTCCGCGAACTCATCGCCAGACCGTCGCGTTCACGCAACGTCGGTGCGACGACGATCTTCACCGGAAAATTCAAATCCGCCACCATGCGTTTGATGATGGCCGCTTGCTGAAAATCTTTTTGTCCAAACACCACCACATCCGGCAATACGATGTTGAACAATTTCGCGACAACCGTCGTCACACCGCGAAAATGTGTGGGGCGCGCCACACCTTCCATTGTCCGCGACAATTTTTCTTCGACAACGTAAGTGCTGTATTTGTCTTCCGCTTTGGCCGGATACATTTCCGCATCGCTCGGCGTGAATACGATATCCACGCCCGCCTCGCGGCAGAGCTTCAAATCGCGTTTCAAGTCGCGCGGATAATTGGCGAGGTCTTCCGTCGGCGCGAACTGCTTCGGGTTCACATAAATGCTCACGACGACTTTGCCATTTTTGACGACCGCTTGCCGCGCGCGCTTCACGAGGCTCAAATGGCCGGCGTGCAGATAACCCATCGTCGGCACGAACCCGATGCACGCGCCGGTGCGCCGCCATTTTCCGGCGAGCCGTTGCATGGCGGCGATAGAAGAAATGATTTTCACTGCGGAAAAGTTACCGCCGAAACGCGGTCAGGCAATGCAATTGTCAACGGAGCGCGTCGGCGTTGGATGTCAGCCGCCCACCTCCGGCCATGACTTTGCTGGCAAAGGATGATTTTCAATATAAACTTTCGCCGGCAAGCACGACTTATCTTGAACATAAATCGCCGTCTGAACATCAAACGAGTATGCAACCGGTGAAAATTGCGGGCATCACGGCGGCGGCGCTGCTGACAGCGGGCATATTTGCCGTGGTCCACAACGCCGTTCGAGCACAACCAACAGAAACGTCCACCAACCAAATTTATTCATCCACCAACATGAGCGATTTCAAAAAACCCAGCGCGGCGGAACTGAAACAGAAACTGACGCCCGAGCAGTTTGCCGTTACGCAGCAGAGCGCCACGGAGCCGGCGTTCCACAACGAGTTTTGGGACAATCACATACCGGGCATTTATGTGGACGTCGTGTCCGGCAGGCCGCTGTTCAGCTCGCTGGACAAGTTTGATTCCGGCTGCGGCTGGCCGAGCTTCACCAGGCCGGTGAACAGCGCGGACGTGGTGGAGCGCACTGACAATTCCTACGGCATGGCGCGCACCGAAGTCCGCTCCAAGGACGCCGACTCGCATCTCGGCCACGTTTTTGACGACGGCCCGGCGGACCAAGGCGGCTTGCGTTATTGCATCAACTCGGCGTCGCTGAAATTCATCCCGGTGGAAGAAATGGAAAAGACCGGCTACGGACAATATCTCGCACCGTTCGTGAAAGCAGGTTTTATCAAAGCGAATCCAACCAACGCGCCAGCGAAGAACTGACGGAAACAATTTTATCCAACCGCGGCCAAACGGCGGCGGTTTGAAAAATTCGGACGTGTTGAGGGTCGCAGACCCGCCCTCCGCTGCCGTGCTGAAAAAACCTGCGGTTGAAATTGCAGGCTGTTTCTTTTGTCACTCCATGACTTTGGGCTCTTCCTGGTGATTGCCGGACCGGGAATTTTCCAATAGTTCAAGACCGGCCTTCCGCCGGAAATGCAGGAACACCGTAATGACCGCAAGCCAGACCAAAATCGTGAGAATGATTTCAATGGGTTTCATCGGATTAAATCGAAATTTGTTTGCCGGTTAAGGACCGCCCACGAACCAGATAGAAACGACCAATGCTGCCGCCAACGAAAAGAACACCGAAGACCGCCAGCGCCACGTTGACCGGTTCCGGCACCGCCGTGATGTCCAGCGTCCAGCCGACCAGCCCGTTTTCAATCCCGCTGGAGATGTCTGCAAAAGGGGTTGTTTTTGAAATCGGTTGCTGGCGGCGACCGGG
>CAZIFP010000282.1:0-3759 GCA_964538105.1 uncultured Bifidobacteriaceae bacterium | reverse complement strand
CCATGTTGTTGACCAGCGCGCGGCTCAAGCCGTGCAACGCCTTGGCCTGCGCGTCCTCGCCATCGCGGCTGACGACAATGTTGCCGCCCTCCACCTTGAGGCTCGTGCGCTGCGGCAGTTCCCAGTTGAGCTTGCCTTTCGGCCCCTCGACTGAAACTTTCTGCCCTTTGATCTCCACCTTGACCTTCGGCGGAACGGCAATCGGTTGTTTTCCAATTCGCGACATATCTTTAAATTTTTACCAGATGTAACAGAGCAATTCGCCGCCCAGGTTTTTCTTGCGCGCCTGCACGTCCGTCATCACGCCCTCGGAAGTGGACACAATCGCCACGCCCAGGCCGCCGCGCACGCGCGGAATTTTGGTGGCGGCGACATATTTGCGCAAACCGGGCTTGCTGACGCGCTTCAAGCCTTCGATGACGCTCTTCTTGCCGTCATATTTCAGCTTTATTTTCAGCTTCTTCAGCGGCTTGCCATCCACCGACACCTCGGTGACATAGCCCTGCTGCTTCAAAACGTTCGCCACATTCTCCTTGATGCGAGAGTGAGGCAGTTCAATCGCCGGCAGCAACGCCTGTCCGGCATTGCGGATGCGGGTCAACATATCAGAAATCGGATCGCTCATAAAAATTACCAGCTGGCTTTGGTCACTCCGGGAATCAAACCATTCAACGCCGCTTCGCGGAACGTCAGACGCGAACAGCCGAACTTGCGCAGATAGCCGCGACGGCGGCCGCTGAACGAGCAGCGGTTCACCACGCGCGTCGGGCTGGCGTTCTTCGGCAGCTTCGACAGGCCGGCGTAATCCTTCTTCGCCTTCAATTCGGCACGGATGGCGGCGAATTTCTTCACCGTCTCCTGCTTCTTCTTATTGCGCTCTTTCCATGCTTTCTTGGCCATAAAATTATTTCTCCGCGAACGGAAATCCCATCAGCTTCAGCAAATCCAGCGCGCCGGCGTTTTCGCCCGCGTCGGTCACGATCGTGATGTCCATGCCCTGCATCCGCTTGACCTTTTCCAGTTCAATCTCCGGAAAAATCGCCTGGTCATGCACGCCGAAAGTGTAATTGCCGCGACCGTCGAACTTGCGCGGCGACAGCCCGCGGAAATCGCGGATGCGCGGCAGCGCCGTGGCGACGAGCCGGTCAAAAAATTCATACATCGCGTCCTTCCGCAGCGTCACGCGGCAGCCGATGTTCTGGTTTTCCCGCAGCTTGAACTGCGCGATGCTGTGGCGCGATTTGCTGATGGCCGGCTTGCGCCCGGTGATCTGCGCCAAATCCTTGGCCGCGTCTTCCAGCGCGCCCTTTTCCAGCGAGGCGCTCACGCCCATGTTCACGACGATCTTCACCATTTTCGGAATCTGGTGAACGTTCGTATATTTGTGCTTTTCCTTTAGGGCCGGCACCACTTCGCTTTTGTATTTTTCGTAAAGTCTGGCTTTCATTTTCTTTGCGCCACGGATTTGGCCGTGACAAATATTTTAGTTCGCCGCCGCCGGGGTCGCGCCGCGCTTCGTGGCGCGCGCATCAAAATTGGTTGCCGTCATCACGTTGGAAACGTGAACCGAGCCTTCGCGCTCGACAATCGCACCCTGCGGATGCTGCTGGCTCTTGGCCGTGTGCCGCTTGATCATCTGCACGCCTTCAATAATGACGCGCTGCTTGTCCGACATGACCGCGATTATCTTGCCGCGCTTGCCCTTTTCTTTTCCGGCCAGCACGACGACTTCATCGCCTTTTTTCACATGAAACTTCATAAAATCTTAGAGAACTTCCGGCGCGAGCGAGATGATCTTCATGAACTTCTTGTCGCGCAGCTCGCGCGCCACCGGGCCGAAAATGCGCGTGCCCTTCGGGTTCATTTCCTTGTCAATGATCACGCAGGCGTTTCGGTCAAAACGCAGATACGAACCGTCGGCGCGCGGAATGATCTGCCGCGTGCGGACGACCACCGCGTCGTGAACCTCGCCCTTTTTCACCGTGCCATCCGGCGCGGCCACCTTGACGTGAACCTTGATGACATCACCGATGCCGGCATAGCGCTGGTTTTTGCCCAGCACGCCGATGTTCCAAACAATCTTGGCACCCGTGTTGTCCGCCACATCCAAACTGGAACGAATTTGCAACATAAAAATTTATCAGGCCACGACCGGAGTTTCCTGCACGGCGCGTTCGACGACTTCCACCAGCCGCCAGCATTTGGTTTTCGACAACGGCCGCGTTTCCTCGATGCGCACCACGTCGCCGATCTTGGCCTCGTTCTTCTCGTCGTGCGCGTAAAGCTTCTTGTAAGCCGTGACAATCTTCTTGTATTGCGCGTGCGGAAAACGGCGCTCCACTTTGACGACGATGGTCTTGGCCATCTTGTTCGAGACGACTTCGCCGACGCGTTCCTTGCGGTTGCCGCGTTTCACTTCCGGTTGTTTGATCGTTTCAGCCATACAAAAAATTAAGCCGCCTTGTTCCGCAGTTGGGACATGCGCGTTTCAATGCGCGCAATGTCCTTGCGCAGCGTGCGCAGCCGCGCCGGTTTTTCGAGTTGCGCGCTCGCCTGCTGCAGGCGCAGGTTGAACATTTCGTGGCGCAGGTCGCGGCTCTTGGCCGACAGCTCGACCAACGTCATGTCTTTGGATTCAGCAAATTTCATATCCGTTTAATTCGCGTGTTGGTGCCGCGACACAAATTTCGTTTTGATCGGCAGCTTCGTGGCCGCCAGGCGCATGGACTCGCGCGCGATCGCTTCCGTCACACCGTCCACTTCGAACAACACGTTCGCCGGACGGATGACCGCCACCCAGCCTTCGAGCGGCGCCTTGCCCTTGCCCATCCGGGTTTCGAGCGGCTTCTTAGTAAAGGATTTTTGCGGGAAAATACGGACCCACAATTTTCCGTGGCGCTTCATGTTGCGGGTGATCGCCACGCGCGCCGCCTCGATCTGCTTGGCGTCCATCCAGCAACGCTCCAGCGCCATCAAACCAAATTCACCAAACGCCACCGTGTGGCCGCGCGTCGCCAGACCCGTGCGGCTGCCACGGTGCATCTTGCGAAACTTCACTCTTGCGGGTTGCATTGCCATAACAAAAATCTTTTTCTAAAAATCAACTAACCACGGTTTCAACTGGTGCCGACGGCGCGGGCGGCACGATCGGCGTCGCCACTATGACTTTCTTTGGCTTGTTCTCGCCTTTGCAAATCCAGCATTTCACGCCAAGCTTGCCATACATCGTCAACGCTTCCGCGAAGCCGTAATCAATCTCCGCGCGCAGCGTGTGCAGCGGCACACGGCCCCAGTGATAATTTTCCGTGCGGGCGATTTCCGCGCCGCCCAAGCGGCCTGCGCAGCGAATCTTGATCCCCTCCGCACCGAAATCCTTGGCGGTCTGCAAAGCTTTTTTCATCGCACGGCGGAAGGAAACGCGGCGCTCCATCTGCAACGCGATGTTTTCCGCAACGAGCTGCGCGTCGAGTTCCGGCGTCTTCACCTCGACGATGTCCACGTAAACTTCCTTGCCGGTCATCTTGCTCAAGTCTTCCTTGAGCTTGTCAATTTCCGAACCCTTACGGCCGATGACCACGCCCGGACGCGCCGTGAGGATGGTGACGCGGCAACGGCTGGTGGCGCGTTCGATCAAAATTTTCGGCACCGACGCGCCTTCGAGCTTCTTGCGCAGGAAGTCGCGGATCTTGCGGTCTTCGGTCAGAAGCGCGCCAAATTCTTTTTTGTTGGCATACCACTTCGAGCGCCAGTCCTTGTTGA
>CAZIFP010000281.1:0-3760 GCA_964538105.1 uncultured Bifidobacteriaceae bacterium | reverse complement strand
GCAGGCTTGGGATTATGTTGTCGGCCGGGCGGGAATGATTCACAGTGCAGCCTTATGGCAAATACGATTCGGTGGCCCGACGGTGAATTTACGATTCAAGCTGCGGTGGATTTGAATGCGGCGGTGCCCCAGGCGGAGGTCCGCAAAAAACTGGCGGACGGCATCGCGGCCAAATCCATCGTCCAGACCCAGAAAGGCGACAGGAAAATCAAAGGCAAGTTTCAGGCGGTGAAATAAGTTCGTGCGGCTGGAAATAACCAGGCGGTGTGGCGCATCCGGTTTGGTCCCTTTTTAATGATTTGGCGCAAATCTAGCTTGTCTAAAGCTGGCGATCATTTGTGTGTCGCGTTATATGTTTTTAAGTCAAATTCAATTAGAATGTTATGAGAATGTTATTGGCCGGGTGTGTTAAGGCGGTTTGCCAGTCTGCAACAATATTCATACAAAGCTTGTTAAAATTTCGAACAATTTACCGGGAGGGATTTCCAGAATTAATCATTGGGATTTTTTCTTTTTCGCTGCTGGCCTTTTCAGTCTCGGCTCATGACTGGTATGTTGTGCCAAACGGCGCCGGCACTTTGAGCGGGACCAATTGGAGCAACGCGACCGGCATCAATAATATCCACTGGTCAAGCATGTCAGCCGGAGACACGGTCTGGCTGGCTGGCGGGACTTATACTTCGCCATTGTCCATCACCCAAAGCGGTGTTTCCGTCAAGCGGGTGCTTTCTTCGGACGCCGCCCCCGTGGCGGCGGCAGGATGGAACAGTGCATTTGATTCGCAAGTGGTTTTCAAAATTGCCGGTGCAGGACAGGACGACATAACCATCGGCGCGAACAATGTCCGGCTGGATGGTCAGATTTGGTGCGGGATTCAATGTGTGGAATCGAACACGCCGACTGATTCAAAAGGCTGCGTGATCAGCTCATCAATAAACAATGTGGTGGCAAATGTTGAAGCCATTGGGCCGCAATATAACAATTTCAATGGTGTGGTTTTCAACGCCAACGCCACGGGATTTGCCGTGGTCGGTGGCACCAACAATCTGCTTACAAACTGCTGGTCGCACTTGAACTGCATTGATTTTTTCCAATATCACGATTCTGGTGTAACGCTCGACCATTGCCTTCTATCGGATTGCGGAATGAACGCGGCCAATGGCGGGATGCACAGCGATTTGATTGTAATGCAGGATGCGGGCAATCTTGTTCTCCGCTATTGTGTCGTGTCCAATTGGAACCAGATTTGCGTTCAGATGTGGTCTGATGACGCCACTGGAAATTTTCCAACCACCTGCGGGGCGAGTTGCTACTATGGCAACGTGTTTATCAATCCTGTCGGCGTTCAGGATGTGCTTTGGCCTCAAGGCGCAGGCCAGACAAACGTGGGGCCTTTGTCTTTCTACAACAACACGCTTTATCGGGTGCCGGTTCAGCGGCTGGGCAGGGGCAGTGTGCTGCCATGGCCGTCTGGCAGTTCGGCCAGCAATAATATCTTTTACGGCTTGTCCTGCCCTTGTTGGGTCAACGCACCGGCAAATGAGGATTATGAGTTTGCCGACAGCACCAGTTCAGGCGTGGCAGGATCCCACAGCATATCCAACGGTTCCAATCCATTTGTTAATGCTGCGGCCTTTAACTTCAACATCGTTTCCAATATTGGAGCAACCTATCCACGCAACCGTGGCGTGCCGTTAAATAATGTCAACGGGCAAACCTATAACCTGGACGGCAACGGAACCATACGCGGAGCGGACGGGGCCTGGGATATCGGGGCTTATGAATATGCGTCAACCAATGCTTCCAGTGGTTCCAGTGCTCAGATTTTTGTTTCGCCGATGACAATCAACTACGGGCCAGTGCCGGCCGGCACAACTGTGACCAATAGTTTTAATGTTCAAAATATTGGCGGTGGCACTTTAACCGGCACAGCCAGCGTTTCTCCCCCTTATAATGTCGTGTCAGGTGGAACTTATTCCTTGGCGAGTGGTCAGACCAATGCCGTCATGGTTAGCTATAGCCCCAATGGATCACCCACAAACAGCACAACTGTTAATTTTACTGCAAGCAGCGGTAGCGGCACTAACGCAATAGTTGTCGGGAGCGTATTGATGCCTCCGCCAAGTGGCCTGTATATATATTAAATGTATATTGATATAAATACCTGATCTTGCCTTGATTTTGTCCCCGTCTTGATTGCCAGCAAGATTTTTTGTCCGCCCAAAGAATCTATTTCCAGGCCGAAAGTCAGTGTTATCATGAGTTGTCAGGGGAAGATCGGGTTTTGGGAGTTGTTTTAAAAACCAAGAATTCACGGAAGCATTGAAAACAAATGGGGAAATGAGTGGTGCATCCGGAGGGACTCGAACCCCCAACCTTCTGATCCGAAGTCAGAAGCTCTATCCAATTGAGCTACGGATGCCTGAAAGCATTCTGCAATTTATCTGGCGGGTGTAAAGGCTGCGTCGCACATGGGCTTTGCGGAGGGAATGTTCTTCCGATAAGCTTGGCGAAATGGCGAAACCCAATTTCATCGAACTGCCGGGCTGCGAGCCCATTTCCATCATCTATGAGAACCGCTCGGTGCTGGCGATTGACAAGCCGCGCGGCTGGATGCTCGTGCCGGATTCGTGGCGCAAGACGAACTGGAATTTGCAGACGGCGATTGATTCGTCCATCCGCGCGGATGATTTCTGGGCGCGCTCGCGCAACCTGCGCTATCTCCGGCACGTCCACCGGCTGGACGCGGACACGAGCGGCGTGATGCTCTTCGCCAAAAGCGAGGGCGCGATGCGCGCGATGGGCGAGATGTTCGAGTCGCGCCGGATGGAAAAAACGTATCTGGCCGTCGTTGAAGGCGTGCCGCGCGAAAAGGAATGGATCTGCCAACTATCGCTGGGGCCGGACCCGAAAAATTTCGGCAAAATGCGAGTGGACACTTCGCAGGATGGCAAGGAAGCGGAGACGCATTTCCGCGCGTTGGCAAGCAACGAGCGTTTCACGCTCATCGAGGCGAATCCGCTGACGGGCCGAACGCATCAGATTCGCGTGCACCTCGCACAGTCGGGCTGTCCGATCATGTGCGACGAACTTTACGGCCGGGTGGAAAAAGGTTTTCGCCTCGGCCTGCGCGCGGTGCGGCTGGCTTACAAGGACACGTTCACGCGGCGACCGGTGAGCATCATCGCACCGACCGAAAGTTTTCTGAAGGAATTCGGTTTCAGGCTGACGTCGGAATTGGAAAAGGAGAAATGGGTGCGTCGGCCTTTTGCGTCCAAAGAGAAAACAGAGCCGGTGCAGCCGCAGCGCCCGCCCAAAACTCACGGCGACGTGACGCGGTAGAAGCGCGTGTGGAAACTGGCCGCAGCCCGGTCGGTGAACGTGAGCGAGCTGCTGTTGGCGGTGAAGTTGGTGAGGTTCACCCACGGTATGGGGCTGCCCGAAAGGTTCGTCGTCGCCTGGATGTGGTAGCTGAAGTTGGTGGCGAAGGTGAGGTTGAAAACAAATCCGCTCGGCTGCCATGACATAGCCGTGCCGAATTGCGCGGACGCCTCGGGTGCTGCGGGCGTGTTGGTGGCGAGAACGGCAAGGTTGAATTCGCTGGTGTCGCCGCTGGCATCCGTGGCTGTGGCGGTGAAGTATTGGCCGGAATAATTGGCAACGGTGTTAGTAAGCGAGAAGCTGGCGTTGCCGGAGCCGTCAGTGGTCACGCTGACGGTGCCGGCGTAAAACTGGCCTTCGCCGTAGCCGCCGATGTTTT
>CAZIFP010000280.1:0-3767 GCA_964538105.1 uncultured Bifidobacteriaceae bacterium | reverse complement strand
ATTGCAGCCGCAAATCAACCGTGCGACTTACGGAAATTACGCGCCCGGTTCTATTTTCAAACCCATTGTCGGACTCGCCGCGCTGGAAAATGGATTGAACCCGGAGGAAATTTACGACGTGCAGCCCGACCCGAGACAGCCGGCGCATGGCGCCATCAAAGTCGGCACACGAACCATCGGCGACACGGTGTCGCCCGGTCCATACAATTTCAAACGAGCCATCGAGGAATCCAGCAATTCCTATTTCATCTTCAACGGATTGCGCACGGGCATTCAAAAAATTGTCCGCCTTGCCGGGAAATTTCATTTTGGCGAACGCACCGGCCTGCCGACGATGCAGGAGACGCGGGGCATTTTTCCGACGCTGAAGCAAGTCACGGCATCCGATTGGCGCGATGGCGATTCAGCGAACATTTGTTTCGGCCAGGGCCAGATGGCCGTGACGCCGATGCAGGTGGCCGTCGCGTATTCCGCAATCGCCAACGGCGGCACGGTTTTGTGGCCGCGCCTCGTCGAACGGATCGAGCCGCAAGACCCGGCGGTCGGCGAGGCGGCGACAAATTTTCCGTCCGGTCTTGTGCGCGACCACATTGGCGTCAGCGCGCGCAGCTTGAAAATCTTGCACGACGCCATGCTTTCCGAAACCGAAGACCCGGAAGGCTCCGGCTACCGCGCCTTTCACGAAGCCGGATCAATTTTGAATTTGCGCGTTTGCGGCAAGACCGGCACGGCGCAGGTGGAGAATGAACGCGGACAAAAAACCGGCTGGAATTACTGGTTCGCATCCTTCGCGCCTTTTGAAAATCCGCGCTACGCCGTCGTGGTCATGGTCCAGTCGGATGTCACCCTCGGTTCCGGCGGCACCGTCTGCGCTCCGATCGCGCACGACATTTACGCGGAGATTGTGAAAAAAGAAAACGCCACCACAACGCCAAGAATGTTGGCGGAGGCTAAATAAAATGGTTGACCCGTCCATCAACGAACATCGTCGGAGGCTTGACCGGCTGCAACTGGCCGCGCTGGCCGCGCTCATGTTCATCGGTGCGGCATTCATTTACAGCGCGACGATGGTGAACGTGTCGGAATCGGCGAAATCCTGGTATGGTCAGGTCTGGTTTCATCAAATCGTCTGGGATGTGATGGGCATCGGTCTAGGCGCGACGTTGTGTCTGGTGGATTATCACACGCTGGCGCGCTGGTCGTTTGTCGCGTATGGGGTGACAATTATCTGCCTAGTTGCCGTATTAATCCCCTACATCGGCACGGTGCATAACGGCGCAAGACGCTGGATTAATCTTGGTCTGTTCCAATTTCAGCCGTGTGAATTTGCGAAGCTCGCCTTCATCCTCGCGGCGGCGAATTTCCTGAGCCGTCCGGCGGATGAATTGAAGCAGCGCGAAATTTTCTGGAAGGGCATCGGGCTGATGATGCTGCCGTTCGTTTTGATTTTGAAGGAACCTGATTTGGGTTCGGCGCTCGTGCTGTTGCCGACGGGCGTGGTGATGATGTTTGTCGCCGGCACGCCGAAAAAATATCTGCTGAAGCTCGGCGCGGGCGTCGGAATTTTGGTTGCGCTGCTGCTCGCGGACATCTTGTTCGCACCGCCGGCGTTCCAAATCAAGGTTCAGGAATATCAGCGCCAAAGATTGCTCGTTTATTTCGGGAAGGATTTTGCATCGCGAAATGCGACGCCCGAACAAAAAGCCGAGGCGCGGCTTCTGCAATTTGAAAAATCGTATCAGGGCAGGCAGGCGCTGATATCCGTCGGCTCCGGCGGTTTGCTTGGCAAGGGCTGGCGCAATGGCGACCAGACCAGGCTTGGATTTTTGCCTCGGGAAGAGGCGCCCAATGATTTCATTTTCTCCGTCATTGCCGAGGAGGAAGGATTCGCCGGCTCCATCGTGGTGCTGGCGCTGTATGCGGTGGTTCTCTTCACTGGTTTGAGAATCGCCGGCCAGGCGCGCGATCGTCTTGGCAAACTCGTGGCGGTGGGCGTCGTGACGCTCCTGTTCAGCCACGTTTTCATCAATATCGGCATGAACATTCGCATCGTCCCGGTGACGGGCATCCCACTGCCGCTGTTAAGTTACGGCGGGTCTTCAGTGCTGTGCTCGTTGATCGCGCTGGGCCTGATGCAAAACGTCCACATCCATCGAAGAGGATACTAATATGAGCAACAACTTCTCGCGGCGCCGCCGCGGAATGCGTTTCAAACCCAAAGGCGGTCTCGCCCCGAACCCGCAGAAAACCGACCGCGACGCCACGCAGGCGCGCGCCGAAGTCGTCGCGGAACAGGGCGGAGACGAACGTCTGTTTGAAAAACGGCACATCCAGGAAATCGAGCGCGCCGAAAACATCGCCGCCGGTCTACCACCGCAGGGCGCACCACCCGAACCGGCCGTGCCGCACCAGCACGACGCTGAGAAAAAAGAATTCCGCGAGCCGAATTTGGAAACGCCTGCCGAAGTGCAGGAGGAAAAATTCGAGCCGGTGACGATCAAGGAACAACCGAAAGGTCTCGTCGAATCCATCAAATCCGTCGCCACGAACCTCGTGAAAAAAGTCCAGCGGCTCATCCGCCCGGAAAAGAAAATTCACAAGGAAGTCATCATCAACGCCGAGACGCTCGAAACGCGCGTCGCGGTGACCGAAGACGGCAAACTGGAGGAATTCAACATCGAGCGCACCACCGAGGAACGGCTGGTCGGCAGCATTTTCAAGGGCAAGGTCCGCAACCTCGAAGACGGCCTCAAGGCCGCATTCGTGGACATTGGTTTCGAGAAAAATGCGTTCCTGCATTATTGGGACATCGTGCCGAACCAGTTCGACTCCGGCGTGGAAATCGTCGAGCGCGAAGGCCGGCGTCCGCAGCGGCCCAAGATCACGCAGAAGGACATTCCGCGCCTGTATCCGCCCGGCAGCGAAATCATTGTGCAGGTTACCAAAGGTCCGATCAGCACCAAAGGCCCGCGCATCACGACGAACTTGGTTTTGCCGGGTCGCTATTTGGTGTTGTTGCCGAACTCGGACCAGTCCGGCATTTCGCGCAAAATTGAAAGCCAGGAAGAACGCAAGCGCCTGAAAAAAATCCTGCGCGAACTCGCCATTCCCGACGGCATGGGCGTGATCATGCGCACGGCCGGCGAAGGCCAGCAGTTACGGTATTTCGTGCGCGACCTCGCGTTGCTGCTCGAGGAATGGAACGGCATCCAGCAGCGCATGAAAAGCCAGCCGATGGCGACGTGCGTGTTCCAGGAGCCGGACTTGATCGAGCGCACCGTGCGCGACTTCCTAACCGAAGATGTCGAGCGCATCGTCGTGGACAGCCAGAAAGCCTACGACCGGATGCGCGAGATGATTTCCAAAATCTCGAAGCGTTCCGCGAGCAAGATCAAGTTCTACACTGAGGCGCAGCCGGTGTTCGACCGGTTCAACATCAGTAAGCAGTTGGAAAATACGTTCTCACGCCAAGTGCATTTGAAGGGCGGCGGCTACATCGTCATTGATGAAACCGAGGCGCTCGTGGCCATTGACGTGAACACCGGACGACACAAGGGCAGCCGCGACCAGGAAGCCACCATTGCCAAGGTGAACCTCGAAGCCGCCGAGGAAATCACCCGCCAGCTCCGCCTCCGCAACATGGGCGGACTCATCGTGCTCGATTTCATCGACATGAAATCCCGCCGCGACCAGCAGTCCGTCTATCAGAAGATCAAGGAAGGCCTCCGCCGCGACAAGGCCAAGACCCACATCCTGCCCATCTCCCA
>CAZIFP010000279.1:0-3818 GCA_964538105.1 uncultured Bifidobacteriaceae bacterium | reverse complement strand
GCCGTGTCGGACAACATCCGCACCGTGCCGGACCAGATTGCGTCGTGGGTTCCCGGCGGACTCTTCACGCTGGGCACGGACGGTTTTGGCCGCAGTGACACGCGGGCGCGGTTACGACGGTTCTTTGGCGTGGATGTGGAATCCACAATCGTCGGCACGCTCTACGCGCTGGCAGAGAAAAATTTTATCGAGCGCAAAGTCGTCGCGCAGGCGATCAAGGATTTGGGTGTGAACCCCGACATGGTGCAGCCGCAAATAGTTTGAAACATGAGCCGAACTGGAAAGCTGGTTCGGCTTTGTCGTCGGTCTGACCGAACGCATCACGCGCTGAAACTCTCGCCGCAGGAACAGCTCGTCGCCGCGTTCGGATTTTTCACCTTGAATCCGCCGTCCTGCAACGCCTCGACGTAATCCAGCTCGCTGCCGGTGACGTAAAGCGCGCTTTTCGGATCCACCACGACTCGCACGCCGCCGCTCTCAACCAGAATGTCGCGGCTGGCCGGGCCGTCTTGCAAATCCATTTTATATTGCAGCCCGGAGCAGCCGCCGCCGACGACCGCCACGCGCAAGACGCCGGCGGGCCGGCCCTGTCTGGTGAGCAGCGTGGAAACTTTGCTGGCGGCGCTGGCCGTGAGTTTCACGAGCCGCTCGTCGCCGGTGCGGAAATTCGGCGTGGTCGCTGGTTTGTTGGCAAGGTTGGCGATCATTTTTAACTGGCAACAAGGTAGCCGCCTTTGCCGGCAGCGTCAACGCAGCGGAAAAGCTGTTAATAACGGGTTAATAATAACCTGAAATCACATCTTGCTTTTGGCCCGGCGGCGGTTAGTTTCCGACCGTCTTGGCTTCGCACGACACAACCGTAAGATTCAAAATTGAGCAGGCAGGCTCCGTTCGGCTCCTGACAGAATTTGTTGTCGGCGCCGCTGAATCCGAAACCGGTGATCCATTTGATAAGTGGCTGCATGACGACCAAGCGGTGAGGATTGATTGGAGCACTTTCGGAATTGAAAAGTTCCAACCGGAATCGCGGCGTCAGGTTTGACTGCACCAATGTCACGTCAACGAGCGCTCGCCGTTGTCATAATTTTCTGCTCGTCGAGTTTCCGTTCATGATAATCCACGATGCGGTTGATCACCACTTCGCGGCCTTCCAGATGCCAGTCCATGCTCCGCGCGAACCAGTAGCCTTCCGGCGTCCGCAGGCGGGTGAACTGGAAGTTGAACTTCCAGACCGCGCCGACAATGCCACAGAGCACGTTGACCTGTTCCGTGAGATGCAACTGCGCCTGGGCGATGGCGTAGTCCTCCTCGTCAATCCAGGCGCGGCCGGCGGCCTTGTTGATGAAGTTGTCCGCGAACTGGTTTACCGGCAGATGATCGTTGAGCGGTTTGAAATCCACCACGAGCGACGGGCGACCGTTCAGCGTTTCCCGTCCGACGAGGGTGAATTGAAACCGCTTGACCAAGTTCGGGATGGAATAATCTTTTACCTTCAACGCCTTGCCGTGAATGTTGGAATGCGTTTCTGAAACCGGCTCATTCTTCACAGCTGTTGGCGGGGTTGCCGGTTGTGCGGCGGCGCTGGTGGCCATGCGTAGCGCCTTGTTTTCCACGCTGCGTTTTTCCTCGCGGCTTTTCAATTCGCCCGCGCTGTTGCGGTATTCCCACGTCCGGGTGCGGGTGTATTGGTAGTTCATGTCGAACAAATTGTCGTTCTTGTCCTCCTGGCTGACCGCGCGGGCGACCACCTGTTGCAGCAAAAAATCAATGGTCGGCAGCGGCTTCGCACTGGCGGCGGCGTAATTTGTCTGCGCCGGCGCGAGCCGCACCAGTGCAAGCAGGACTGCCAGAGTCAATGCGGTTGCTTTCATACAGGCATTAGATGCAGGGTGCGGTAGATTTATTCAACCCGATGGAATAGTTCCAACATCGGTGTTTATCTCCATCCATTCGTGGTTTATTCTTCGCCGTGTGAAACTGATTTCCTGGAACGTCAACGGCCTGCGCGCCGTGCTGAAGAAAAATTTTCTGGAATACCTCGCCGCCGAAAAGCCCGACGTGTTGTGTTTGCAGGAAACCAAATGCACGCCAGACCAGGTGGAGCAGCTCTGGCCCGCCAGCTACACGACCTTTTGGAACTGTGCCGAAAAAAAAGGCTATTCCGGCACGGCGATTTTCACGAAGGAACGCCCGCTCAATGTTGCGCCGCACGTTGGCGTCGCCGAACACGACCGGGAAGGCCGCGTGCTCACCGCCGAATACAAGGAATTTTTTCTCGTGAATGTCTATGTGCCAAATTCCAAGCGCGAACTGGAGCGGCTGCCTTACCGTCAAGTCTGGGACAAGGATTTTCTCGCCTACCTGAAAAAACTGGAAAAGAAAAAGCCCGTGATTTTCTGCGGCGACCTCAACGTGGCGCACACCGAGATTGATCTTGCGAACCCGAAAGCTAACGTCCGCAACCACGGCTTCACCATCGAGGAGCGCAACGGATTCACCGCGTTCGTGGGCGCCGGATTTGTGGACACGTTCCGCGAATTTGAAAAGGGCGGGGGCCATTACTCCTGGTGGAGTCCGATGTCCGACGCGCGTTCGCGGAACGTCGGCTGGCGCATTGATTATTTTCTCATTTCCAAATCGCTGCGCCAGCAACTGAAAAAGGCCTTCATCCGACCGGAGATTTTGGGCAGCGACCATTGCCCGGTCGGCATCGAGCTGGCTGGCGTGTAGCTGCGACGACTCGTCATCGCCTACAGTGCCGGCGGCTTTCAAATTCGGGCGGAATCGCCTTGCAGAAGCGGCAAATCAGGCCTAGTCTCGGAATTGTGGGTATCTATTTATGAACATTCTTCTCATCAGTCCCAGGACACCGGACACCTTTTGGAGTTTCAAGCACGCCATCCGTTTCGTTTCGCGCAAGGCCTCCATGGCACCGTTGGGCTTGCTGACCGTGGCCGCCATGCTCCCGCCGGAATGGAAACTCAAGCTGGTGGACATGAATGTCGAAAAGCTCAAGGACGAGGATTTGCGCCGGGCGGATTATGTTTTATTGGGTGCAATGATTGTCCACAAGGACTCGGTGCGCGAAATCGTGGCGCGGTGCGCGGCTTTTGGAAAAACGGTTATTGCCGGCGGCCCGTTGTTCACCACCGGTCACGAGGCATTCCCGGAAATTCAGCATTTTGTTCTGGGTGAAGCCGAGGAACTGATGCCGCAGGTTGTGGCTGACTTGCAGGATGGACAATTGCAGTCTGTTTATCGCTCATCGCACCGGCCGGACATCAGCCACACGCCGGCACCTCGTTTGGACCTCATCAACTTCCATCATTACGTCACGATGTCGGTGCAATTCTCGCGCGGCTGCCCGTTCGACTGCGAATTTTGCGACATCATCGTGATGAACGGTCGCACGCCGCGCACCAAAACACCCGCACAACTGATCGCCGAACTCGACGGCCTGCGGCAAAAGGGCTGGAACGACATGGTGTTCATCGTGGACGACAATTTCATTGGGAACAAGGCGCGGACCAAAACATTGTTGCACGCCTTGATCGAGTGGCGGCAGCAAACGCGGACGGGCATTGGGTTTCTCACCGAGGCGTCTGTGAATCTGGCCGACGACCCGGAGATGTGTGCGCTGATGATCCAGGCCGGCTTTAAGAAAGTTTTTGTCGGCATCGAAACGCCTTCCGTTGAGTCGCTGGCGGAATGCCACAAAGTCCAGAACGGAAACCGTGACCTCGTCGCCTCGGTGCAGACGCTCCAGCGCGCCGGGCTGGAAGTCATGGGCGGCTTCATCGTGGGCTTCGACAGCGACC
>CAZIFP010000278.1:0-3828 GCA_964538105.1 uncultured Bifidobacteriaceae bacterium | reverse complement strand
TTTTTGTTTCAGAATTAAATTTGACACCCGCCGGACGCCGTTTATCTTTTATTGCTAAAAGCTATGGCTGACATTCCTCCAATCAATCCGGGCGCCGAGCCGCTGAAAAAATCCACCGGCCGCGTCCAGCCCAAGAAAGAAACCGTCCGCATCAATTTGCCGCCCAAGCCAACCGCCGCGCCGACGATCAAGCTGCCGACACTGCCGCCCGGCGGCCCGACCGGCGCCGCTGGCGGTTCACCGCTGGTGCCCACGCCGCCCAGCACGACCGCTTTGCGATCCTCGGCCTCACCGGCCGCCCAACGTTCCGCAGCGGCCGCGCCCGCCGCATCTGCCACGCAACAACGTTCCGCTCCGGCCAGACCAGCGGCTGCCGCATCGGCCATGAGTCCGGTTGATAAATTTCTGGCCATCGCCGCCGCCGTTGTCGGGTTGGCTGCCATCGGCACCACCGTCTGGATGATGCTGATGCTGAACGCTGCCGTGACTTCTTAATTTTGTCTGAAGAAAACCGCAATTCGTTTTTTGACCTATGGCCTCACCATTGATTTCCGCGCTCACGCAGGACAATTTTGACAAGGAAGTTCTCCAGTCCGCGACGCCCGTGCTCGTGGATTTCTGGGCCGAATGGTGCGGCCCGTGCAAGATGATCGCGCCGCTCCTCGACGAGCTTGCCGACGAATACGACGGCAAGGTCAAAATCGGCAAGGTCAATATTGACGAACAACAGGCGCTCGCCACCAAATACGGCATCCGTGCGATCCCCACGCTCCTGCTGATCAACAAAGGTGAAGTCGCCGAGCAGATGGTCGGTGCCAAAAGCAAACGCGACCTCAAGGCCAGCCTCGACCGCGTCGCGGTTTGAGTCGGCCGGGGTGTTATGTCGTTTATCGTCACGCCCCGTCAGTTTACCCAACGCGCGGAGTTCTATCATCAGCTAGCCCAGCTCACTTCCGCCGGCATCGGTGTTTTGCCCGCGCTGGAACAGCTCAAACTCAATCCGCCCGCCCGATCTTATCGCGAACCGATCCATCAACTGCTCGCTGAACTTGCGCAAGGCCGCACGCTGACCGGTTCGTTGCAGCAGCTCGACACGTGGCTGCCGGAATTTGACATCGCCCTGATTGACGCCGGCGAACGCAGCGGCCGGCTCGACGCCTGTTTCCGCCTGCTCGCCGATTATTACAACGATCAGGCGCGCATCACCAAGCAGATGATTTCCCAGCTCTTGTATCCAGTTGCGCTGGTTCATCTCGCCGCAATCATTTTCATAATCGTGCTGCCGTTCGCCCGGTCGCAATTCAACGCCAGCCTCATTCAGCTGACGGCCAAGGCCGCGCTTGCGCTCGCGCCGCTTTATCTGGCGACCGCTTTCATCATTTACGCCACGCAAAGCCGGCACGGCGAAAAATGGCGCGCGCTGGTCGAGTCCGTTTTCCGCTGGATTCCGATTCTCGGAAAGGCGCGGCATCTTCTCGCGCTCGCCCGGCTGGCGTCCGCGCTCGAAGCGCTCATCAGCGCCGGCGTGAACATCATTCAAGCCTGGGATCTGGCGGCGAACGCGAGCGGTTCACCGGCGCTGCGCCGCGCCGTCGCGTCCATGAAACCCAAGATTGTCGCGGGACAAACGCCCGCCGAGGAAGTCCGCAAATGTTCAGCCTTTCCCGTTCTGTTCGCCAATCTTTACGCGAGCGGCGAAGTCAGCGGCAAGCTGGATGAAACCTTGCGCCGCCTCTACGCGCATTATCAGGAAGAAGGCTCGCACAAACTCCAAATGTTCGCGCAATGGATGCCGCGGCTCATCTACGGCCTCGTCGCCGCGCTCGTCGCCTACAACGTCATCAAATTCTGGACCGGCTACTTCGATCAGATTTCAAAAATCTCCGGCGGATTTTGATTCCGCTTTGAACCTTCGCAAATTATTTTCGCCCGATGACGCTGAATGAAATCCTGGCCAACGAAGAACTCCGCCGCCACGAATTTCCCGTCGCGCGCGACAAGATTTTTCTCGGCCACGCCGGCGTCTGCCCGCTGCCGCGCCGCGTCGCCGACGCCATTGCCGAATGCGCCCGGCAGGGAACGCTCGGCGACCAGGAAGCGTTTATGCTGCATCGCTTGGACGAAGCGCGCAAACTGGCGTCGCAATTATTGAAATGCCAGACCGATGAAATCGCGCTTCTCGGGCCTACTTCGCTTGGTTTGAGCCTCGTCGCTTCCGGCCTGAATTTCCGCAAGGGCGACAACATCCTCATTTATCACGACGATTATCCGTCCAATGTTTATCCGTGGATGGCGCTGGCGGAAAAGGGCGTCCAGGTGCGCCTGCTCAACACGCGCGGCCTCGGCGTCATCCGCCCGATTGACGTGATGGGCCAGGTGGACGAAAACACGCGGCTCGTCGCGCTCGCGTCCTGCCATTTCATCAGCGGTTTCCGGATTGAAATTGCCGCCATCGGAAAATTTTTGCGCGAGCGCGGCATTTTATTCTGCCTCGACGCAATCCAGACGCTCGGCGCGTTTCCGACGACGGTGGAGCGTGTGGATTTTCTCGCCGCCGACGCGCACAAATGGCTGCTCGGCCCGTGCGCTGCGGGAATTTTTTACGTCCGGCGCGAGCTTCAGGAAAAATTGAATCCGCCGATTTATGGCTGGCACAACGTCCGCTCGCCGAATTTTGTCGCGCAGGAAAAAATCGAGTTCCGCACCGGCGCGATGAAATACGAGGCGGGCACGCAGAATCTGCTCGGCCTTGTCGGCTTGATTGCTTCAATGGAACTCGCGCTGGAAATCGGCGTGGAAAACATCGCCGCCGAACTGCTCCGCAAACGCGCGCTGCTCGTGCCCGCGTTGCAGGCGAAAGGTTTTACGGTCTTGAACGCCGACGCGAAGCCGGAAAACGCCGGCGGCATCGTTTCTTTTTTCCAACCGGGCAAAGACCTGGCGGCGTTGAACCAAAAACTGTCCGAAGCGGGCATTGTGGCGTCGCTGCGCACCGACCGCAAAGGCCAGAATTACATCCGCCTCTCGCCGCATTTTTACAACACGGACGCGGAGTTGCAGCGCGTGCTGGATTTGTTGTAGTGGAATTTTCTAATCACGCCGGCTGAATTCCAGAATCGCACCTCGCCACCAGGTGGCGAGCGATTCGCCGGGCCGTTGCCACGTCTGCTGGTGCAGCCAGACCATCACGCGCTGGTCGGCCATGACCCGCATCCGCTCGGCGGCGGTCAGTTTGTCCGGTCCATCAGCCAGTAATTTTTCTCCCAAGGCTTGAACCTTTTCGCCGCCGCAGCCGAATTTGGAAAATTGCTCGGCATAAACCGGGTTGAGCTGTTTCTCGCGCAGCAGCGAAACGTGAATGGCGTTGACGTAAGGATCAAGAATCGCCTCGGCCAACCCGGCGTGCGGACGCGGTGGCGTGGGATCGTCGGTAAGGTCGTGAATTTTCAACTGGGCGCGGAGCGATACCAGTTCCACCGGCGGATTGGTTTCTTCCGGTGTCAGAAAAAATCCCAGCCGCCGGGCGTGCGCGCCGAGGCTGCGGCGGCTCGTCAGCACACTCAACGGAACCGAAAACGCCATGCCGGCCAGCACAGGCGTGAACCACCAGAACAAGGTCGGATTGAGCTGCCACATGAACACGCCCCACAAAACGCCGATGAGCGTGTGGCCCCAGTGCCGCTGTGCGGCGTAAAGCCAGGTGGTGCCGTCGGCGGAGCGCTTTTGCGTCGTCCAGCCGACGCTGATGCCAAGCACATTGGTGATGACAAACCGCGTATGCCAGAGCATGAGCAGCGGCGCGTGCAGCGTGGAAAAAATGGTTTCGCC
>CAZIFP010000277.1:0-3831 GCA_964538105.1 uncultured Bifidobacteriaceae bacterium | reverse complement strand
GATGCTCGTGCGCGCCGTCGCCGGCGTTGATGATGCTGGACTTCACCACGCGCGATAGAAAATGCGGTGCACCGCTCGCGCTGTGACGAATGACGATGAAATCGGCGTTAAGTGCTTCGAGATTGCGCGCGGTGTCCTTGAGAGTCTCGCCCTTTTTGAACGACGACACATCGGCGGAAAAATTCACGATGTCGGCGGTCAACCGTTGCGCGGCCAGTTCAAAACTGATGCGCGTGCGCGTGGACGGCTCGATGAACAAATTCACGACCGTCTTGCCGCGCAGCGCCGGAACTTTCTTGATCGCTCGCTCGCCGACAGCCTTGAACGCCTTCGCCGTGTCGAGCACGGTGATGATTTCGTCCGCCGTGAGCGATTCGATGTCCAGCAGATGCTTTTTTGTCCAGCTCATCTTATTTTTCCAGCACGACCTCGTCTGGCTGGCCGGGAATGTCCAGCCGCACGCGCACTTTTTCCATGATGGCCGTCGGCACATTTTTCCCCACGAAATCCGCGCGCACCGGCAGTTCGCGATGACCGCGATCAATCAGCACGGCGAGTTGAATATATTTTGGCCGGCCAAAATCGTTCAGCGCATCCATCGCCGCGCGCGTGGTGCGGCCGGTGAAAAACACGTCGTCCACCAGCACCACCGTCCGGCCGGTCACATCGAACGGCATGACGGTTGGATGAATGGTCGGCGCGGCGCGCTGGTCCAGATCGTCGCGGTGCATCGACACATCGAGCGTGCCGACGGGCACCGGCAGCTTCCAGATTTCCGACAGGATTTTTCCCAGCCGGAACGCGAGCACGTCGCCCACGAGCGGGATGCCGACCAGCACGACCTCCGCGCCGGCCTCGTTGCGCTCGGCGATCTCATGCGCGATGCGCGTGAGCGCGCGCTGGATGGCGGTGGCGTTGAGGATGACGGTGGCTTCAGACATAAAAAAATCGCGAACCACTCCGCCGGGGTGCGGAGCCGATTCGCGTTAAGCGTTTGGCCTTCATATTTCCTTTGCCACCTCGCGGGGCGGCGTTAAAGGAACAAATTCAGTTCAATTCGTGGCGGCGGCCTGACGGTTTTTGCGCCAGGTGGAGCGGTGCTTGATGATCCAATCCGTCAGCGCCTGCTCGAAGCCGATGTCCCGTCCGGCCTTTTCCGACTCGATCCATTTGTGACGTAAAATCTCCTCGCGCTCTGCCTGAAACTCGCGGTAGAGCGAAGAGTTCTTCAGCAAATCGTTCGCCGATGGTGATTCTTTTGCAGCGTTCGACATATTTGTGAATTCCAAGTTAATTCCTCGTGGCCAAACACGCAATAGAAAAATGAACCTGCGGGGTCGCATGAATTGACGACATATCCGCGAAGAATCGTCCGGGGAATTTATGAAGCAAGTTGTTTATGGATTGATGGTTGGAATTGTTGATTGTTTGTAATCCAGTTGTGCCCCGACCAGCGGTCATTCTTCAACCTAATTTTCCCCGCAGCGCTTCTGCGATTTGAATGAACGCTTTTCCTGCCAGATGGTTCGGCGTGGAAACCACAATCGGCATCCCTTGGTCGCCGCCTTCGCGGATGGCGGTGAAGAGCGGCACTTCGCCGAGGAAAGGAACATTTTGCCGCGCGGCTTCCTCCTGACCGCCGCCGTGACCGAAAATTTCCACGCGCTCGCCGTTTGGCGCGGTGAAATAACTCATGTTTTCCACGATGCCCAGAATAGGCACGTTCACTTTCCGGAACATCGCGATGCCCTTGCGCACGACGCCGAGCGACGCCTCCTGCGGCGTGCTGATGATGACGCCGCCGTCCAGCGGCACGGTCTGGCAGAGCGACAACTGCGCGTCGCCGGTGCCCGGCGGCAAATCCACGAGCAGAAAATCCAGATCACCCCACTCGACGGCGAGGAGAAATTGCTGGATGGTTTTGGTGATCATCGGCCCGCGCCAGATGACCGGCTGGTCGTCGCTTAACAGCAGCCCGATGCTCATCACTTTCACGCCGTGCGCGACCGGCGGCACGAGACGCTCGGCTTCGCTGACGGTCGGTTTTTCATAAACGCCCATCATCAGCGGAATGCTCGGCCCGTAAATGTCGCAGTCCAGCAAACCGACTTTCGCGCCGAGATGTGTCAGCGCGCACGCGAGATTCACCGAGATGGTGGATTTGCCGACGCCGCCCTTGCCGCTGGCGACGGCGATGACGCGCTTCACGCCGGGAACTTTCGTCTGGTTGGCAAACGACTTGCCGGACTCGGCTTGGCCGGCGGTCGGCTGGCGGACCTCAACGTGGACATGGTTCACACCCGGAAGTTTTTTTAAAACCTGCTCGGCGTCAATTTTGATCTGCCGCGCCGCGTCGGGATTCGGTGAGGTCAATTGCAACATGACGCTCACCGCACCGTTCGCTGCGAAAATCTCTTTGACCAGCCCAAACGAAACGATGTCGCGCGAGAAGCCCGGATACTTGACGGCCTTCAGCGCATTTTGAATTTCTTCCTGTGACAACATGGCAACAAGTTGCCAGCCGTGCCCGCGAAGGCAAAATAATTTCACGCGACGGACGGAAGCCTGAACCGGTTAAAAAACCGGACGCTTGCCACCAAAAAATTGTTTTGCCAATCCGCCTGCCTTTGTGCTAATCCATTAAATCAGAATAATCAGAGTTATTTATGAAATTTTGGCGCGCCTTCACGCTCGTCGAATTGCTGGTGGTCATCGCCATCATTTCCATCCTGGCCGCACTGCTGCTGCCGGCCTTGAGCAAGGCCAAGGGAACGGCGCAGGCGGTGGCGTGCCGCAGCAACCTGAAACAATGGGGCTTGGCGACGCAGCTTTATGTGACGGATCACGAGGATTTTTTACCGAAGGAGGGCACTCCAAATCCAAGCAACGCAGAAGTCAATGATCCATCGTTTCACGGCTGGTATATGCAACTTCCAGAACAAATGAATTTGCCGCGCTATGCTGACATGCTCTGGCGCACCAATGCGTTGGCGGATGTCGGAAAAACAATCTGGATTTGTCCCAGCAACACACGCCGGAGCAATGGTCTTAATTTATTTCATTATTGCCTGAACGAAGATGTCAATGGCACGGGCAGCGACAATGTCTCTATCAGGATTTCAACCATCCGTCAAACGAGCGCGGTCGTGTGGCTTTTTGATTCAAAAAATCTGCCGGCAGTAGGCGAGCAAAATTTCGTTCACACCAACCTGCACAACTGCGGCGCGCAGTTTGTCTTTCTGGACGGCCATGTGGCGCGCTTTCGCAATACGGAGTATTGGAATTTCACGACCAACAAGGGTATTACGAACAATCCGGCGCTGGTCTGGTTCCCTTGATTTCGGAGCCCTAGGCTGCCACCTGTTCGTGCCGCACCGAGCCGCTGGCCGTCATTTACGGAAGACCCGGGTGCTGTCCCCCGCCATGCTCCAGTTTGTCCAGTTCCTGAAACAATCTTCGGAATGGACTAATTAAACATCTTTCAACTTTCAACCAACACTCGCAACCATTTAAGACCCCGGCGAAGCGGTCGGTCACACATTGGGAGCAGTCGGTCACGGATGGCTCCTTGTCTGTGACTGACTGGGAGCGGTCGATGACGGAAGAGAAGCGGTCGGTCACGCACCAGGAGCGGTCGGTCACTGATTGCTCCTTGTCAGTGACTGACTGGAAGCAATGGGACACTGACTGCTCCTTGTCGAGACCGTTTTTGACCGTAAAAATCGCGCCGAAAACCGGTTAAAAAACGCCTCATTTATTCCAACCGCCTGTCCTAAGCCCATTTGCGTCTGACACGGTCTTTAGTAAAGCTGAAAGTTCCCCCTGAGGCAG
>CAZIFP010000276.1:1209-3838 GCA_964538105.1 uncultured Bifidobacteriaceae bacterium | reverse complement strand
AATTCCCAGGAATCGGACTTTGCGGCGGTGCTGAAGGGGGCCCGGCCGACGGTGGAGAATTATCGTGCGGCGTTGAACCGCTTGTATCCCGGCAAGGCTGACGTGGTCTTTAAGCTCTACCCGGCGGCGGATGAGAACGAAGTAAAAGATGCGGCGCAGGCGCTGGCCAGCGACCGGTTCATCAGCTACAGCACCTGGCGCTGGGCCGATCTGGCCACCCAGACCGGCAGGCATCCGACCTATTATTACCTCTACACGCATCCCCGCCCTGCAATGCGGCCGGAGATGGGCAATGCGGTGCCCGGCCTGGCTGCTGGCGTGATCACGAACGCGTCCGTCACCACGCCTCCACCAACGCCGCCTCGTGGCGCGGTGCATTCGGCGGAGATTGAATATGCGCTGGGCAATCTTGATTCGAACAAGGTGTATGCATGGACTGCCGAAGACCACCAGATATCGCAGGTGATGCAAAGCTACTTTGCCAACTTCATCAAGTCCGGCAACCCGAACGGCCCGGGTCTGCCCGAGTGGCCGATATTGGCCGGCGACGAGCGGCAGATCATTGACTCGAATCCCCGGTGGGAAGCCGTGGGCTACCTGCGACCGCGCTACGAGTTCCTAGAACAAAACCCAAGCCGCGAGTAGAACCGTTCACTGACTTCACCGGCCTTGCCGGCCGTGTTTTGATGCGCTATGGGATAGTCCTCACACCACCATCTGCGAGATGGGGCCGGTCCAGTTGCTGGGACCGGCGGTGCCGACCACATTTGCCTCAACAAAATAAATCACGCCGGGTGTAAGGCCGGCAAAGGTTGTGTAGGTGGCCGAGGATTGCGAGGTTTTCACCACCGCCCTGGTCGGGCCGGTGGTCACGCGCCAGGTATAGAGAAGCGCGCCGGGAACCGGGGCGACGCTGGCATCCAGTTCGCCGCTGTGCAGGCCCAGCGTGATGGTGAGCATGGCCGGGGCCTTCAACTGGCCGACACGGGAGTGCGTCGGTTTATGCGTGGGAAAACCGCTGGTCAAAAGGACGGCATAATCCCCGTTGCAGGCCGCCGTCACGTAGCAGGCCAGCGCCCGGATCAACAGCACCAAAGCCTTGCGCTTGTCATTCTTGCGGCAGGTCAAAGCTTTGCCGCCATCGTCCGCCTCTATTACGGCCGTGGCAAACTCATTCAACGCCGTTTCCACCACGGCCAGCGTGGGCGCAGGATCGGGATAATTATCATTGCCGGTCATGGCCGCCATGATGACCCTGACCCTGGCAATCAGGTTCGCATCTTTGTCCCGGTTAAGGAATGAGGTGGTAGGTTTGACAATCATATTGGGCCTTTGTTTTTATCTAGCCGGCCGGTTCTTTTTATCCAGGCCGACGGCCATTAGTGGAGCATAAGTGTTGCCAATTGGTTTAAGCGGCGATTATTGACATTATAACACGGTTTCGACAGTTCACAGAAGCCTTTATTGACAAGGCAAAATCCTGCCGACAACCGGCAAAACTATTTTGTTCCATGACAAAAAATCTTTGCCAGGTGACAAAAGTTTGCCGTCAGCCGGCAAATTATTTGTGCAGACTGTCCAAAACTTTGGGACACCTGACAAAAACATTTCGCCAGCCAACAAGACTTTTATGTCAGCTGTCAAAGAGTTTTTGCCGGTTAACAGGAGGTTTTTGACAGTTAGCAGGAAGTTTTTGCCACCTGACAGAGGTTTTTTGCAAGCTGACAAAAAGTTTTTGTAAGGTGACAAAAACATTTTGTCAGGTTACAAAACCGCCGGTTGGAATGGAGAAACTGTCTTCCAATAACTGGACACCGACCAGCGGTAACATCACTGGCGGTTATTACGTCTTGAAGAAGTGAAAATGAAAACAAGGTTTATCATTCAACTTGTGCTGGCGCTGGTATTCACCGCTGGAGCGGAAACTTCCGGTTACGATCCGTTGGCCGTCAGCGCCGACGCCGCGCCGAAAATCGTGGACCTGACCGTGCATGATGCGGCGCGTGACCGCGACATTCCCCTGCGCGCTTACCTGCCAACGAACACCGCGCCGGTGCCGGTGATCCTGTTCAGCCACGGACTCGGCGGCAACCGTGAAGGCAGCAAGTTCATGGGCGAGCACTGGGCGGCGCGCGGTTACGTGGCGGTTTTTCTCCAGCATCCCGGCAGCGATGATTCGGTGTGGAAGGGCAAGCCGCCGGGCGAGTTGATGCCGGACCTGGAACGTGCAGCGTCGCTGGAAAATTTCCTGCTGCGCGTGCAGGACGTGCCGGCGGTGTTGAACCAGCTTGAAATCTGGAACGCGGAAACGAATCATCCGCTCGCGGGCCGGATGAATTTGAAGAAGGTCGGGATGTCCGGCCATTCGTTCGGCGCAATCACGACCGAGGCGGTGAGCGGCGAAACATTGCCAATCAGCGGACAGCAATTCACCGACGCGCGCATCACGGCGGCGATCGCGTTCAGTCCCAGTTCACCCAAGGCCGGCAGTGCGGCGAAGGCGTTCGGCGCGGTGAAGATTCCGTGGATGCTGATGACCGGCACGAAGGACGTGGCACCCATCGGCCATGAGACGGTGGAATCGCGGCTCACGGTCTATCCAAACCTCAAGCTCGCGCCGAAGTATGAA
>CAZIFP010000276.1:0-1109 GCA_964538105.1 uncultured Bifidobacteriaceae bacterium | reverse complement strand
TGGCAGTTCGCGACACATTGATGTCACAAGAAATTTGTTGAGCCGGTTCCGGGAAGTTATAACTTAACCGTCAGTTTATGAACCAGACACGCCGCCAGTTTGTCCGCACGTTGTTTGTTGCCACGCAGGCCGCCGCGTTCGCGCCGCTGTTGCCGGGCAAATTATTCGCCGCCGACGCCAAAGCCGACGCGCTGAACTTCCTGCTGGTCGGCGACTGGGGCCGTAACGGCGAGAAGGACCAGATGTCCGTCGCCACGCAGATGGGCCTCGCTGCCGGCCAGATGAATGCGAAGTTCGTCATCTCCGTCGGCGACAATTTTTACGAGGACGGCGTGGCGTCCGCGACCGACCCGCAATGGCAAAGCTCATTTGAAAATGTTTACACCGCGCCGTCGTTGCAGGTGCCATGGTGGGTCATCCTCGGCAACCACGATTACCACGGCAACTGCGATGCGCAGATTGAATACCATAAGGTGAGTCCGCGCTGGAACATGCCGGCGCGCTATTACACCCGCACGGAAATGATTGACGCGGCCATTCCGGTGGATTTTTTCTACATTGACACCACGCCGATGGCCTACCTCGATGCGGATGAAATGAAGTTTCACGGCCACGTCAAGTCGCAGGACCTGCCAAAACAGATCGCGTGGCTGGAAGCCGCGCTCGCGGCCTCCACCGCGCCCTGGAAGCTGGTCGTTGGACATCATCCGGCCTACACCGGCGGCGAGCATGGCGACACGGCCTACATCATCGAACGTGTTCTGCCGCTGATGGAGAAATACGGCGCGCAGGCGTATTTCAACGGACACGACCACGACCTGCAACATTTGCAGGCGGGGAAATTGAACCTGTTCTGCACCGGCGGCGGGTCGAAGCCGCGCCCGGCCCTAAAGAAAACCCAACGCACCTTGTTCGGCCTCGGCTGCTCCGGCTTTATCGCCGCATCGCTGGCAGCGGACAAGCTGGCCGTGCGAATGATTAACGACGAGGGCAAGGTGCTTTACACGACAAGCGTGCCGCGGAATGCCTGACGACTCGTTCAAGGAATTTGTGCTCGACCAGTTGGGCGCGCTGCCGGACGTGCGCGCGAAGGCGATGTTCGGCGCGCA
>CAZIFP010000275.1:0-3842 GCA_964538105.1 uncultured Bifidobacteriaceae bacterium | reverse complement strand
AAAATCTTACAAGTCGCTGCGCCAAGCGCACATTGCAGATTATCAGAAATATTTTCAACGCGTTTCGCTTCAGCTTGAGCCGCTTGATGCGGCGGCGGCGGAAAAGCCAACGCCTGAAAGGCTCAAGGAGGCGGAAAGCGGTCCGGGTGATCCGAGTTTGGCGGCGCTGCATTTTAATTTTGGCCGTTATCTTTTGATCTCCTCGTCGCGACCAGGCGGGTTGCCGCCGAATCTGCAGGGCATTTGGGCGGAAGAAACCCATACGCCTTGGACGGGTGACTGGCATCTGGATATGAATGTGGAGATGAATTATTGGCCGGCAGAAGTCTGCAATTTGTCGGATTTGACGCAGCCATTGTTCGCGCTGATTTCTTCGTTGCAGGAGCCGGGCGCAAAAACGGCGCATGATTATTACAATGCGCGCGGCTGGGTGGCGCACGTCATCACGAATCCATGGGGATTTACGTCTCCAGGCGAGGCAGCGTCGTGGGGATCTTACAATGGCGGCTCGGCATGGCTGTGCCAGCATTTATGGGATCATTATTTATTCACGCGGGATAAAGATTTTTTGCAATGGGCCTATCCGGTCATGAAAGGCGCAGCGCAATTTTACGCGGATCTGCTGATTGAAGAACCGGAACATCGCTGGCTCGTCATTGCGCCGGCCAATTCACCGGAAAATCATTTTCAAATGATCAATGGTCAGCAAGCGTCCATCTGCATGGGGCCAACGATGATGCAACAACAGGTTCGTTATTTGTTCGGGGCATGCATCGAGTCGTCACAAATTCTCGGCATTGATCCAGATTTCCGGAATGAATTGATCGCGAAACGTGCGCGGCTGGCGCCGACGCAGATCGGTTCGGATGGTCGCATCATGGAATGGCTCCAGGAATATGCCGAACCGGAACCGCAGCATCGCCATGTCTCCCATCTTTGGGGTTTGTATCCCGGCGATGAAATATCACTTTACACCACGCCGAAACTGGCCCAGGCCGCCCGCAAAAGTCTGGAGGTGCGCGGTGACGAAAGCGTGGGCTGGTCGTTGGCCAACAAAGCTTTATTGCGGGCACGGCTCGGAGACGGCAATCACGCGTGGCTGCTCGTGCGCAAGGCGCTTTTTCCCGTGACGTCGCAGGATATCAGATATGACAATGGCGGCGGTGTGTATGTAAATCTGTTTGATGCCTGCCCACCATATCAGATCGATGGAAACTTCGGCATCACAGCGGCCATCGGCGAAATGCTATTGCAGTCACAGGAGGACAAAATTGAATTGCTACCGGCGCTGCCGGACGCATGGAAAAGCGGAAACGTTTCCGGCCTGCGCGCGCGAGGCGGATTTCAGGTGGACGAGAACTGGAAAGACGGGAAATTGATTGCGGCGACCATCCATTCGGACACGGGCGCACCCTGTTCCGTCAGCTACGGCGGCAAGACCGTTGATATTAAGATCAAAAAAGGCAGGTCCATCACTTTGAATGGAAACTTGGAATTAATTTAAGGCGTTATCCGATGACAACAATTGCACAACAGCCTTTCCCAATAATCAAGCGACCTTTGCCTGCAGGAATAGAGGTTGTTCATTAATATATGACGCTTACAGAACTTGTTGCCCACATCGCTACCGAATTTCGAAATCGTTTCGGCCACTCACCGCGCTGGATCGTCGCCGCGCCCGGTCGGGTCAACGTCATCGGTGAACACACCGATTATAACGATGGTTTTGTGCTGCCGATGGCCATCGAGCGTTACGCCATCATGGCCGCCGACACGGCGATCGTGCCGTGGAAAACCACCATTTACGACACGCAGTTCAAGGAGACTGCTCTGATTGATGTTTCCACGCCCGTCACCAAAGGCGATCCGAAATGGTCCAACTACATCCGGGGCGTGCTCGCAGGCTTCCAGAATCGGGGTGTGAGGATTCCGGCGCTGGATGTCGCTTTCCTTTCCTCCGTGCCGTTAGGCGGTGGACTCTCCAGCAGCGCCGCGCTCGAAGTCTGCACCGCGACCTTGATGGAAGCCGCCACCGGCAAGAAGATTGACCCGATTGAAAAAGCTTTGCTAGCACAGAAGGCTGAACATGAATTCGCCGGTGTTCCCTGCGGCATCATGGATCAATTCATCTCCGCGTTGGGACGTGAAGGTCACCTGCTGCTGCTCGACTGTCGAACGCACGAAACCGAACTGGTGCCGATGAACGACCCGTCCGTCACGTTGCTTATCATCAATACCAACGTCAAACATGAGCTCGGCAGCGGCGAATACGCCAGGCGTCGAACGGAATGTGAATCGGCCGCGAAAGTTCTCGGCGTGGCTTCATTGCGTGACGCCACGGTCGCCCAGCTTGAGAAGTTGAGAGGCAAAATGAGCGAAGTCGTTTACCGCCGCGCCCGCCATGTCATTGGTGAAATCGAGCGCACCCTTCGCGCCGCCGAAGGCATCCGCCAGTCCGACTGGCCGGCTGTTGGGCGGTTCATGTCTGCCAGCCACGACGCGTTACGCTACGATTACGAAGTGAGCTGCCAGGAGCTCGACGCGGT
The DNA here is from genome assembly GCA_964538105.1 of uncultured Bifidobacteriaceae bacterium. Taxonomy (GTDB): domain Bacteria; phylum Verrucomicrobiota; class Verrucomicrobiia; order Limisphaerales; family UBA11358; genus UBA11358. The sequence continues at coordinate 1,296 of CAZIFP010000275.1, read as the reverse complement.
CGTAAAGATCGCGGAGGGCATCGGCGAGAAAGGCGGCGTCTACGGCTGCCGCATGACCGGCGGCGGTTTTGGCGGCTGCTGCGTGGCCCTGGTGAGGACCGAAGCGGTGGACTCCATTACGAAAAAGATCGCGGCGGACTACAAAACTAAAACCGGCATCGAAGCCGCCATCTTTGCCTCCCGCCCCGCCGCCGGCGCGGCCATTATCCAATCTTGAACTCCACAAAACCTGCCGTGCCAGCCAATTTTTTAGACCAACCGCATCGCCGCTTCAACGCGTTGACCGGCGAATGGGTTTTTGTTTCACCGCACCGGACCAAGCGTCCCTGGCAGGGCCGTGTCGAACCGGGCGCGCCTTCGAACCGGCCCAGTTACGACCCGCAATGTTATCTTTGTCCCGGCAACGCCCGTGCCAGTCAGGAACTGAATCCCCAATATGAGTCCACCTTTGTTTTCACCAACGATTATGCCTCGTTCCTGCCGGAAACTCCGAGTGCCAATGTGAGCCAGCATCCGTTGCTGCGCGCCCATACGCAGGCCGGCACGTGTCGCGTCATATGTTTTTCGCCGCGCCATGATCTCACGCTCGCACGAATGAGTTCACCGGAAATCCGTTCAGTCGTGGATGTATGGGCGAAGCAGGAGGCAGAGTTGGGCGGAAAGTGGCGCTGGGTGCAGGTGTTTGAAAACAAGGGCGACATCATGGGTTGTTCGAATCCGCATCCACACGGGCAAATCTGGACAAGCGATTTTGTGCCCAATGAACTCGCCAAAGAACTTGTTCAGCAACAAGCGTGGTTCAATGAGAAGGGAACGCCGCTGTTGCTGGACTATGCCGTGCTGGAAATACAGCAGGGAGAACGTGTGGTCGTGCAGAACGAATACTGGCTGGCGGTGGTGCCGTGGTGGGCGGTTTGGCCGTTTGAAACAATCCTCCTGCCGCGCCGGCAGGTGTTGCGCCTGCCAGACTTGACTGGAGTGGAACGCGATTCGCTCGCGGATTTACTGCGCGGGGTGCTGGTGCGTTACGACAATCTGTTTGAAACATCATTTCCGTATTCGATGGGCTGGCATGGTGCGCCACATGACGACGGTGATTACCGTGGCTGGCAGTTGCACGCGCACGTCTATCCGCCCCTGCTGCGGTCGGCTACGGTTAAGAAATTCATGGTCGGCTATGAGTTGCTGGCGGAAGCGCAACGTGATTTGACTCCCGAACACGTGGCAAAACGCTTGCGGGAATTAGCTGATCGCCATTATTTGGATGACCAGAGAAATGAGCTGCGGGTGCATTAG
>CAZIFP010000274.1:0-3874 GCA_964538105.1 uncultured Bifidobacteriaceae bacterium | reverse complement strand
TCAGGTTGGTTTCCGTGACCGTGCCGTGCGCCGCAAAGGCGTCGTTCAGGTCGTTCTCGGTGGTATTGAAGGAAAGATTTCCCACGAATAATTTATTGCTCATTGATGTTTTACTGTCCGACTAACACTGCACTCACCAGACTGTTTCCGACTTTCGGATTTCAAATCATCACTGAACTACGTTCACTTGAAGATTTACCATGCCGTGGGACTGACAAGCTATCTAACAGATGACTCAACAATGGACTATTGCGACGGAATAGCAAGGTTTTTCTTTGCCGCCACTTTGCTACCCTTTTGCCATGCGAAAACTGCCGCGCTCATTTTACGCCCGGGACACGATTCTGGTCGCGAGGGAATTGCTCGGGAAACTGCTCGTTCACGAGTCACCCGGCATGAAGCGCATCGGAAAAATCGTGGAAGTCGAAGCCTATCTCGGCCCGCACGATCTGGCTGCGCACTCGGCCAAAGGACTGACCGAACGAACCAAAGTGATGTTCGGCCCGCCGGGTCACGCCTACGTTTATCTCATCTACGGAATGTATCATTGCATGAATGTCGTGACCGAGCGCGAAGGCCACGCGTCTGCAGTTTTGCTGCGCGCCATCGAGCCGGTGGAAAATGTCGAAGGCCGGACGTGCGGCCCCGGTTTGCTCTGCCGCACGATGAAAATTGACCGCCGGCTGAACGCGCATGATTTATTGAGCGACGATTTCTTTATCGCTGCGCCGGAAAAAGCCGAGCCGTTCGCCATCGTCAAACGTCCGCGCATCGGCGTGGATTACGCGAAATATTGGGCGAAGCGACATTTGCGATTTTACATCAAGGGCAATCCGTTTGTTTCCCGGCCGTAGCCGCCGGCGTGAGCCGGCTCAATCACGTTGTCCAATCCGGCGGCGGCGCGGTGAAGGTCATCGGCAGCTTGCTCAACGGATGCACGAACTTGATCTGCCACGCGTGCAGGCACAGCGGCGAATCGCCGACGGCCAAGGTCTGCGTGTCGCCGATTTTTTTACCGGGTAGATAAACCAGATCACCGCACACCGGAAAGCCGAGATGCCAGAGATGCACGCGGATTTGATTCGTGCGCCCGGTCAGCGGCCGCGCTTCGAGCAACGTCGTGCCGTCGGGATTTCTTTTCAGCACCCGAAATTCCGTGCGCGCATCGAGCCGGGATTCCAGGTCCACGATGCGCGAACCGATTGCGCCAGACTCCTCGCTGATGGGCGCGTCGCAACTGAACATATCTGCCGCCGGCTGGACTTGCACGCGGACGAGATAAAGTTTTTCCACTTCGCCGCGCGCAAATTGCGGTTGTAGCTTGCCGGCAAAATGCCGCGTCCGCGTCACCAGCACGATGCCCGTCGTGTTCGCGTCCAGCCGGTGTGCCGGATGCGGTTTCTGCGGATGATAAGCGGCGTCGAGAATGTGCTGAAGCGTGTTGCGATAAAACCGTCCGCCGGCGTGCATCGGCAGCGGCGCGGGCTTGTTCAACACGATCAACGCCTCGTCCTCGTGCAAAATTTCCACGCGACCGTCCACGTCCGGCTCCGTCACGTTCGGAAACTTGTGCAGGTAGCGCTCGCCGGCGCGGACGATTTTCGTGGCAGCAATGGCTTCGCGCTTCAGGTTCACCACGAGGCCGCGCGCGCATTCCGTTTCCCAATAACTTGCGGGAACGTGCGAAACGATCCGGCAAAGCGTTTCCAGCAGGGTTTTGCCGTCGCAATCTTCCGGCACGTTCACCGGCTTGAAATTGTCGTAAGGCTGGCTGCCCGGCAGTGGCGTCACGGCGCGGCGAATCGCCTCGTGCCGGCGTGCGATGTTCAACGCCATTGCCTCGGCGGGCGTCTTGAAGCAATACGGACAGGATTGTCCGCGCACATAGCGTTCGTCCTTTTGATCCGCCTCGGTCAACGGCGTGAGGCATCGGAAACATTGCGTGGATTCGGTCTCCTGCAAGCTCGGATCGAGGCCGACGCGCCGGTCGAACACGAAGCATTCACCGTCGTAATGCGCGCCGCCGCACTCCTCGAAATACTTCAAAATGCCGCCGTCCAGTTGAAAAATATTTTTGAAGCCTTCGCGTTCCATGAACGGACCGGCTTTCTCGCAGCGGATGCCGCCGGTGCAAAACATCACGATGGGCTGCGACTTCAGCTTATCGGGAAGCTTGCGGACCGCGGTGGGAAAATCGCGGAAGTGATCCACGCCAATCGGCAGCGCGTTCTTGAACGTGCCGAGCTTCACCTCGTAATCGTTGCGCGTGTCGAGCAATGTCACCGGCCAGCCTTCGTCGAGCCATTGCTTCAAATCGCGCGCCGCGAGTTTCGGCGACGTGCGCTTGGCCGGATCAATGCCCTCAACGCCGAACGCGATGATTTCCTTTTTGATGCGGACGAGCATCCGCGTGAACGGCTGGTGTTCCGTCTCGCTGATTTTCAACTGCAAATTTTCGAGACCCGGCAGTCTCCGCAATTCAGCGAGGAGTAAATCAATCTTTTCGCGTTCGCCCGCCACGAAAAGATTAATGCCTTCCGCGCTCAAAAGAATCGTGCCTTTCAGCTCCCAGCCTTGGCACAACGCCAACAACCGCGTGCGCAGTGAACGCAATTCCGGCAGCGCGACAAACTTATAGGCGGCAATGTTGACGATTTTCCTTTTCAAAGCGGCACGCAGCATAGCGCAATTCGCCGTGGACGCCAGCACGCCACGCCGGAATGTTGATTAAGACTTGACCGGCTTTGGCCTGGCCGCCGCGATGAACTTTTCGACAATTGCGGAAGCTTTCTTTTCGCAGCGGGCCGCGCCGACGACAATCGGCGGCCCCGCCGGATTCAGCGGCAGAACTTTCAATCGCGGGCCGACCATGCACGCCACGCAGCTCGGCACCAGCGCGACGCCGCGCCCGGCTTCCACGGCGGCAATCAGGCTGGTGACACCTTCGTGCTCCTCGGCGATGATGGGTCTGATTTTTGCCGCCGCAAACAACACCGCCAAACCCTCGTGATAATCCGGATAATCCGCGCGGTTGTAGCCGATGAGCGGTTCGCGCGCAACCCGCGCCAGCGTGACTGCGCGGCTGCGCGCCAGCGGATGTCCAGGCGCGACCGCCACGCACATCGGATAACGCGCCAGTTCCTCGAAAAGAATGCTTCGGAGTTTTTTTTGCGTTGGCCGGACCATGAGCGCCACCTGCAATTTCTTACCGCTCAATTGAGACAGCATTTCTTCCGTGGACAAATCGTGCAGCGCGACGCGCACATTCGGAAACTCCGCCTGAAACGTCCGCAGCGCCTGTGGCAGAATCTGCACCGTAAGCGACGGTGCGTAACCGACGTGGATTTCGCCGCGCGTTCCGCTGGCGGCGGCGCGGGCTTTTGCCACGGCTTCATCCGCGCGTTGCAACACAGCACGCGCTTCGGTCAGAAAAGTTTTTCCAGCGTCGGTCAGGCGCAACGATTTGGCGCTGCGTTCAAAAAGCTGAAATCCGATTTCATCCTCGAGGTCGCGGATTTGCCGGCTCAAGCCCGGCTGCGAGACACGCAGCTTCAGCGCGGCGCGCGAAACATTTTCCTGCTCGGCGACGGCGACGAAATATCGGAGGTGGCGCAGTTCCATTCGCATCGAGTATGCCTGAAAAGCATAGTGAGGCAAGAAACATGATATTTCACAAACCATCAAACCGCGCGCATAGTCGATTCATGATAACGATTAGAAAATCAAACGAACGGGGCCGGGCGAACCACGGCTGGCTCGACACCTATCACACGTTCAGCTTCGCGGATTATCATGACCCGCGCTGGATGGGCTACCGCAGCCTGCGCGTCATCAACGACGATCTCGTGATGCCGGGCATGGGCTTCGGCACGCA
>CAZIFP010000273.1:0-3882 GCA_964538105.1 uncultured Bifidobacteriaceae bacterium | reverse complement strand
CGATTCCGACCCTCGCCTTTATTTCTTGCACTCATTTTCCGGCCGACTTAGGCAGGGCAAAAGCGACGTAAGCATCGCCATATTCACTTTGTTTGCCAAGCTTGTTGCCAGTTGAAGTGATAACGATAAATTGGCGGCCATAAACCTCGTATGTGGCCGGCGGCGCAATGCCAGCCCACGGCAGTTTGCCGGACCATAATTCCGCTCCGGTGTCTTTGTTGAACGCGCGAATTTTATAGTCACGGGTTCCAGAACAAAACACCAGTCCGCCTGCGGTGACAATTGCCCCGCCGTAGTTTTCCGTTCCGGTTTTGGGGACACCTTTTGCCGTGAGTTCGGGATACTCACCCAGCGGCACTTTCCAGACGATCTTGCCGGTATTCAGATCAATGCAATTTAATGTGCCCCACGGCGGTTTGTTTGCAGGGTAACCTTCATTGTCCAGAAATTTTGGATAACCGGTGAAGCTATATTGGGGACGTTCAGCATTTGTTGGCGAAAGAGAAAGTGGGCGGTCACGCAACATGAGATAATCCAGCAGCGCCACAAGGTTGGATTCACTCAAACTGGCATTGGAAAAAGCCGGCATGCCATTTTTTCCCGTTCGCACCTGTTTTAATACATCGTTATCAGAGAGCCGATGACGCAACCCGCGTAACGGGGGCGCCACTCCGATGCCGAGCCGGTCGGATCCGTGGCATTGCATGCAGGCGGTTTCAAACACCATCCGGCCATGTGTCTTCGGTGCCGATGGATCGTCCGGCGGATCATCATCGCGAAAGATTGAAATCAACCAACCGACGTGGTTTGCGGTTACATAAAGCCGTCCGGTTTCGGCGTCCACACATGCCCCGGGCCATTCCGCGCCGCCATCCATCCCAAAATATAAATTGGGATGGCCAAGACTGGCCGGTCGGAAAAATCCGGTGGTGACGCTTTTGAAGCGGTTTGCGGCAAATTCCGCAGCTTCCGGTGTCCGGTCTGTTAGGTCGGCGGTGGTGAATTCCATTTTTTCAAATGGCTCCGGCAACTCCGGATCCGGCTGGTAAGGTGAGGTCACTTCGCCGGGCAAATCACTCGTGGGTGCACGGCGCATGCGAAATGGAAAAATCGGCTTGCCCGTCACGCGATCCAATAGCAGCGTATTGCCGCTTTTGGTGGTGACTACCACCACGTCCACGCGTTTGCCTTCACGCGTGATGGTGGCGAGATTGGGCGGGGCGGAGATGTCCCGATCCCAGATGTCATGCGGAATTTCCTGAAAATGCCACAGGCGTTTGCCAGTCCGCGCGTCCAATGCGATCAGGCAATTGCCAAAAAGATTGTCGCCACGATGCCAGACACCGATGAAATTCGGCTTCGCCCCGGCGGTGGAGATGTAAGCGATGCCGCGCACCTCATCCATCGCCATGCCCGCCCAGTCATTTGCCGCGTAATTTTCCGTGCGATCCCAAGTGTCATAACCAAATTCACCAAGGTGAGGAACCGTATGGAATGTCCAGAGTTGCTTGCCTGACACCACATCGAATCCCCACACATCCTTCTCAAAACCTGGCACGACAATGACATTTTTAAATATGGCCGGTCCTGCTGTGGCAGCACCATAACCCTCGGTGATATAATATTTGTCTTGGATGCTTTCTGGCAGGTGTGCGCGACCATCCTGGCCGAATTGAGTGATTAGCCGACCGTTTTTAGGATTCAGGGCATACAGATATTGTCCCGAACAAAACATGACACGTTCACTTGTAAAAATATTGCCAGGCGAATAGATCAATCCACGGAACGCGGGTCGCCCATCTTCCGGCTTGAAGCGCCACAACTCCTGGCCGTTTTCCGCATTAACGCCAACAATGAACTTGCCGGGCGTCGGGACAATCATCGCGTTGCGCACGATGATGGGGTTGCACTGGATGGCATTGCTGCCGTCCTTTGAGTGATAAATCCAGGCAACTTGCAGGTTGGTCACATTTTGGCTGTTAATCTGATCCAGGGCGGAATAGCGCATTCCACCGTTGTCCCCATGAGACCGGTGCCACGTCATGAAGGTCTTTCGTTTGGGGTAACCGTTTGCGGGAGTCAATTCATCTGGTTTTGCCGCCGGAATTGTCAAATACAGCGGCAACTTTTCCCGTGCCTCGGCATCCTCGACCGCCCAGTATTTTTTATTGGTTGAGATGTCTTGTGGGGGCGCGGACGTTAAACTGTGAGCCTGTGGCGATATCACCGGCAAATCCGCACGGATTCCTGTCAGCCGTCCGACCAGAAAATCCTCAAAGGCACCAAGATTCTTCCATTGTGTCGCCACATTGACCGGCCGAGCCCGCGGGTCATTAAATGTAAAGCCATCGTCGGTGACGCGGAGGGTGAGCTTTTCCATCACACAAAAATCCTGATGCATGGCGAGATAAACGGCCACGGGATCAAACAGCGTGCTGCTGTGGTGGTCGGCCATGTCTGGGGCCAGAGCGGGTTCGTTGAGCAACCAGATTCGGTAGTTGGTGATGACGTCGCTGGCGATACGGTTGGTTGAGTCAAGAATGCGCCGATATTTTTCACCTTTCAAAGTCACGAGACCGCAGGTGTCAAGTGGCGTGATGGTGATGTCCCACGGCGCGGCGAACACCGCTTGCATGGCCTTTGGGTCAGCCTTCACGTTCCATTCCGCACAGGGCTGCTTCTCGCCGCCATAACCAACGCGCACGCTGCCGGCCATGCCCACAAACCGGGCGTGCAGTGCGATGCGCGGCTCGCGTTTCAGCGCTTCGGCGATATTTGGGGCGGGGCCGATGCAAATCAATGTGACGGTCTGCGGCGAGTTCATGATCGTGTCAATGATGGTCTGCACGCCGTTGGTGAGAATTTTGCCCGGATAGGATTTGAGTTCATAGTCCTTGACCCACGCGGCCTGGCGTCCGTCACCATGCGGCGCGACATCGAGGCCGACGCCCACGGGCACGTCGCTGCGTCCGGCGCGTTCTAGAAACTTCGCGAGCAGCCGTGCCCGGTAATGCGCCTCGCCGTAATCGCCCACGACAAGTTTCAAATCCAGCTCGGGCGATTTGAGCAGCAGGGCCAGGGCCCAGGTGTCGTCAATGTCATCGCCAATATCTGTATCGAGGATGACTGGTACTGGTGCGAGCTTTGCCGGTTGGAGGTCGGCGGCGCTGGCGGACAGGGACATTTGTGTGGAACTCAACCAGAACAGGCCAATGCATGCGGCAATCCAACCAAGTGACCAAGGCATTACGGCAGGAATTGCCAGCGCGGAAGGCTTCATATGCGCCAGTATGCAAAAAGCCCAACTGACGTGCAACCGAATCACCGCGCCGCGATGTGAACACCCTGCGGTAGCGCACCCATCAACTAGAACTGGAGCCGGTGTAAATGAATACCCGTTCGCCCTGGCGGACGGTGGGGTAGGGGCGTCACTAATTTAGTTCGAGGGCGCGTGCTCAATATTCAAGTGAAATTCGGATGACACTGAACGACCGGGATTTTGCCAGATGCTTGCACTTCCGCTGCCGAAACAAAATGAAAACCGCAATGAGAAACCAGAAGAAAAGAATGGTCTGGTAACATACTCGTAGCATACAAACCCATAAAACCATTGAAAACAAAGTGGCGGAGAGATGGGGATTCGAACCCAAGATACGACTCCCTGCTTCAAATATACGTTTTTATTAGCTTTTTAGCATAAAAAAACTTGCCAAACACCAGCAAACGTTGTTACTTTTGTTGTTACTGTTATGGCCTCGCTCCGCAAACATCCGCGATCACCGTTTTACTTCGCGTGCTACACCCTCGCCGACGGGCGTCGCACCCAGCGCTCCACCGGCACCGACGACAAGCGCAAGGCCATGGCCATCGCCATCAAATACG
>CAZIFP010000272.1:0-3935 GCA_964538105.1 uncultured Bifidobacteriaceae bacterium | reverse complement strand
TCGTCGCCGGCATCTGGCATTACATGGCCGCCGACTGGCAGCGCTGGCTGGTCTGCTCCGCGATCATTTTCGGCGCTTATGTCTTACTCGGCCGCGGCTTGATGCAAAATCAAAAATTAGGCAAACGCATTTATCGCTACGCGGAATGAAAAACGTAATTCGTCAAATTGTTGAATTGTTGCATCGGAGAAAACTCCGCGTGCCGCACGCTGCTTTGCCGATTCAACGATTCAACGATTCAACTTTTTAACGATGTCATTATTTTTCATCATCACTGGAATCGTGACGCTGCTGGGCGCGGCGTTCGCCATGAGCCTGCGCAATCTTGTGCATTGCGCGTTGGCGATGGCGGTCGCGTTCTCCGGCATCGCGGCGCTGTATTTGCAACTCGACGCGCAGTTCGTCGGTTTCGCGGAGATTTTAGTTTACGTCGGCGCCATCGCCATCCTCATCGTGTTCGCGATTTTGCTGACGCGCAGCGGCGAAGCCCCCGAAAAAAGCGTGCTGACCTCCGGCTGGACGGCTGGCATCGCGGTTTCCGCCATGGTCTTCACCATGCTTGGCTGGGCGGTGCTGAACAGCTCGGCGATTCCAAAACAAACTCCGCCCGCGCCCGTAGCCACCGTCAAGAATGTCGGCGATGCGCTGATGACGAAATTTGTATTGCCGCTCGAGATCATCGGCCTGGTGCTCACCGCCGCGATGATCGGCGCGGTCATCATCGCTTTGAAAGAGGAATCCAAAAACGAAAACTCCGGGAGGAAGTCATGACGGCGCTCCAAGGATGTCTTTTAATTTCTGCGTTGCTGTTCGCCATCGGTTTCGCTGGTGCCGTCACGCGGCGGCACGCCATTCTGGTGCTCATCGGCATCGAGCTGATGCTGAACGCCGCAAACCTGAATTTGATCGCCTTCTGGCGCTTCGGCCCGCATCCCGAGGCACTAACCGGTTTTATCTTTGTGCTTTTTTCCATGGCGATGGCGGGCGCGGAAGCGGCTGTCGGCCTTGCGCTCATCATCGCGATTTACCGCCACAAGAAAACCTCCAATTTGGATGAAGTGAAGGAGCTGAAGGGATGATCTGGATTGTCAAAAATCTCTGGCTGATCCCGGCACTGCCTTTGTTCGCCGCCGGCATCATCGCTGTCAACAAGCAGTCCGCACGTAAACTCGCGGCCTCGCTCGCCATCGGCTCGATGGCTATCGGATTCCTGCTGTCGCTCTGCGCGTTTGCCGCCACGCTTGGCCACCACGGCGGTGGCGTGTTTCGTGAAGTGTTCAGCTTTCCGTGGATTCAATTTGGCGGCCAGTGGATGGACATCGGCTGGGTGCTCGATCCGTTGACGGCCATTATGCTCGTGATGGTGACATTCGTCGGCATGTTGATTTTCATTTTCAGCGTTGGCTACATGGCGCACGACGAAAACTTCATGCGGTTCTTCTGCTTCCTCGCGCTGTTCGCGTCGGGAATGTTGGGCGTTGTTATCGCCAACAATCTATTTCTCTTTTTCGTCTCGTGGGAAATCGTCGGCTTGACCAGCTATCTGCTCATTGGTTTCTGGTATCACAAACCGAGCGCGGCGGCGGCGGCGAAAAAAGCTTTCATCACCACGCGCATCGGCGACCTCGGCTTGCTGCTCGGCATGGTCTGGCTTTACGCCGAAACCGGCACGCTGAATTTTTACGATGGTGGCAAAGGCTGTCTTGAATCCGGCGCGCTCGCCACCATGTTGACGCACGCCACGATTGGCGGCATGGCGGTTTCAACCATGATCGGCCTCCTGATTTTCCTCGGCGCAGTTGGTAAATCCGGCCAGGTGCCGCTGCACATCTGGTTGCCCGACGCAATGGAAGGCCCGACGCCGGTTTCCGCTCTGATTCACGCGGCGACCATGGTGGCAGCCGGCGTGTTCCTCGTCGCTCGCGTTTATCCGCTGATGGCGGCGGGCGATGCACCGGTCGAACACGGTGTTCCCATTACGACAGCGTTAACCGTCGTAACTTGGATTGGTGCCATCACCGCGATTTTTGCCGCGACCATCGCCGTCGCGCAAAACGACATCAAGCGCATCCTCGCTTACTCCACCGTTTCGCAGCTTGGCTACATGATGATGGGACTCGGTGTCGGCGGCGTGGCCGTCGGGATGTTTCATCTCATCACCCACGCGTTTTTCAAGGCGCTGCTGTTCCTCGGTTCCGGCTCGGTCATTCACGGCTGCCACGAAGAACAGGACGTGCGCAAGATGGGCGGCCTCAAAAAATTCATGCCGGTCACGTTCGCGGTTTATGCCGTCGGCATGTTGGCGCTGTCGGGATTTCCACTGTTCTTTTCCGGTTTCTGGAGCAAGGACGAAATTCTTCATTCTGCGCATAACTGGCCGGTGTCGCACATTCCGTTTTTGCTGGGCTGCGCCGGCGCGCTGTTCACGGCGTTTTACATGACGCGGCAAGTGGCGCTGGTTTTCTTCGGCAACTATCGCGGTCACGAAGATAAATCTGCTCACGCCCACTCCGCGCACGCTCATTCCCATTCCTCCGAATCCAGCCACGCTCCGCACGAAAGCCCCGCCGTCATGACTGTTCCTCTGATCATACTCGCGGGGTTCGCCATTTTGCTGGGCTTCGTCGGCACACCTGCCTGGCCGTGGTTTGACGGCTATCTGACCGGCGAAGAATTCAAATTCGATTTCAGCAAGCTCACCGAACCCGGCACGCTCGGCCTAATGCTCGCGTCGGCGGCGATTGTTTTCACCGGTCTCGGCCTTGGCTGGTTCCTCTACGGCAAACGCCAGCGCAAAACGGCGGCGGAAAAAGATGTTTTGGAAGCCGCGCAGCCGTTCATTTACAAGCTTCTCGAAAATAAATATTTCATTGATGAAATTTACGAAGCCACGGTCATCCGCTTCAACGCCTTCGCCGCGTGGCTCTGCGATTTTGCCGATCAATGGATTTTCGGTGGGGCGGTCTTGCTCGTCAAATACATCACGGTCGGTCTTGCCTGGCTCTATCGGCTGACGGATGAATATTTTGTGAATCTCGGTTTCGACACCGGCTGCGAAGCGCTGCGCGAAGGCGGCGGCGGACTTTCCAAACTGCACACCGGCCGCGTGCAAACTTATCTCCGCGTCATCGGCGTCGCGCTGGTGGCGCTGATCATTTTCCTGATTTGGGGGCGCAAAGCATGAATCACTGGCTGACCATTTTAACGCTCGTTCCTTTCCTCGGCGGCATCGTCATCGCCGGCCTTGGCGCGGAACGGAAAAATCTCGTGCGCGGCCTCGCGCTGGCCACCAGCCTGGTCGGCCTTGGCGGCGCACTGTGCATGTGGCTGCATTTCGACCCCAAATCCGGCGGACTGCAATTCGTCGAAAAATTCGACTGGGTGCCGTCGCTCGGCATCCAATATTTCCTAGGCGTGGACGGCCTCGGCCTGCTCATGGTGCTGCTCACGGCCATCGTCACGCCGCTGGCGATTCTCGCCTCGTGGCGCATGGACGACCGGCCGCACGTTTATCACGCGCTCATTTTGTGGCTGCAAGCCGGTTTGTTCGGCACGTTCACCGCGCTGAATTTTTTCCACTGGTTCCTGTTCTGGGAACTCGGCCTGATTCCCGCGTTTTTCTTGATCAAACTTTGGGGCGGACCAAAACGCAGCCCGGCGGCGACGCAATTTTTCATCTACACGATGGTCGGCAGCGTGGCGTTGCTGTTGAGTTTTCTGGCCATTCGTCTCGCGACTGGCAGTTTTGATTTCATCGAACTCGCTGCCATGGCGAAGAGCGGCGTTCTTGTCACCAAGCTGCAAGCAGCTTTCGGTTGGAAAAACATTGGCCTGATTATTTTCTTCGGCGCGTTTCTCGGCTTCGCGGTGAAAGTGCCGCTGATCCCGTTTCACACCTGGCTGCCCGCCGCGTATTCCGAAGCGCCCAGCCCGGT
>CAZIFP010000271.1:0-3976 GCA_964538105.1 uncultured Bifidobacteriaceae bacterium | reverse complement strand
GCGCTCGACCAGGCGTCGGCGGCAAAGCCGTGGTCCGTCGCGACGGTCTGCAACGACTGGTTCATTGAGTGCCAGCCGCCGACATCTTTCAAACCGAGATAAACCACCGGCGCGAAGCCGAGCACGATCATGAAGAACTGCAAAACTTCCGTGTAAATCGCCGAGGTCAATCCGCCTTTCAAAACGTAAATCAGCACCACGCCGGAGCAAATCCACAGCGCGACATTGTAATTCCAACCGAGCAACTGGTTCAGCAGCTTCGCCAGCGCGTTCATCGAGATGCCGGAGGCGAAAATCGTCATCACCGCGAAGGCGACGGAGTTTAGCGCACGGACGCGTTCATCAAAGCGCATCTTCAAATACTCCGGCACGGACCGCGCCTTTGAGCCGTAATAAAAGGGCATCATGAACACCGCCAGAAAAATCATCGCCGGAATCGCGCCGACCCAATAAAAGTGCGCGGTGCTGATGCCGTATTTCGCGCCGCTCGCCGCCATGCCGACGAGTTCGAGCGCTCCGAGGTTGGCCGAGATGAAGGCCAGACCAGTCACCCAGGTCGGAATCGAGCGCGCCGACGTGAGAAAGTCCGACGACGTTTTCATGTAACGCGCCAGCATCCAGCCGATGCCGATGACGAAACCGACGTAGGCGATGAGAATGGTGTAGTCTATTTTGTGCAGATGGATGGGTTCCATAAAAAGTGTGCCGTTGATTTAGCGATTTTCGCAAGACCTGTCAAATGCATTAGGCAGATTCGGGTCATAAATTTGTTGCCCGACACCTGTCTTGGCGGTTGCTTTCGGCGGCCGGATGTGCTTTATTTTTCGGCCAATTTATGCCAACAAAAATTGAAACGAAAACGAACGAACTTTGTGAAGCCATTCTCGAACAGCTCCAGACGAACGGCATCCGCAAGCGCATTGACACCTTTCTGGCCGACACCTCAGCGCGCGGCGCATATGAAACCCTGATGAGCAAGGGCCAGGCGCTCCAGGAAAAACAGCACCACGGCCAGCCGCTCGACCCGACGGAAATCGCGGCGTTTGAAAAAGACCGTGACGCGCTGCTGAAAAATCCCGTAGCTTCCGGCTTCCTCGACGCGCAGGAGGAAATGCACGACTTGCAGCATTCCGTCCAGAAAACCGTCGCCAAGACGATTGAACTGGGCCGCATCCCGGCGGCGGAAGACCTGGCCGAAGGCGGTTCCTGCGGCAGCGGTTGCGGCTGCCATCACGAACACTAAAATTTATTTTCATTTTAACGCGCCGCGAATTTATTTCGCGACGCGTTTTTGTTTTCAGATTGAAGTCGCTTGCAATTTTCATCGCTTGGCAAACACTTGCCGCGTGAACGAAAAATTTGAGGCCGCCATTCGTCGCTTCGACGAGGAAAACTCCCGCGACCCGAACCAGGAAAGTGCCGGCGGCGTTTCCCATCCGCGCGAACTGCTTTATGCGCAACGCCTGACCGGCTGGGTCTTGAAACTTTGCCCGACCGCGTCCGAACCCTTGCTCCTTGCCGCGCGCTGCCAGCACATCTGCCGCTGGCAAAGCCCGCGCGAAAATTATCCCATGACCCGCGCCGGCTATCTGAAATGGCGCGCCGACCTGAAAAAGTTCCATGCCGAAAAGTCCGGCGCGATTCTCCGCGAGGTCGGCTACGACGAGGAAACCATCCGCCGCGTGCAGGATTTGAACCTCAAGAAGCATTTTCCCGCCGACGCCGAGACCCGCGTGCTCGAAGACGCGCTCTGTCTCGTGTTCCTGGAATTTCAACTCGCCGCCCTCGCCGCCAAAAGCGATGACGACAAAATGATCAACGCCCTGCAAAAATCCTGGGCCAAAATGACCGAGGCAGCCCGCGCCGAAGCGTTGAAATTAAATTACAGCGACCGCGAAAAAGCCTTGCTCCACCGCGCTCTCAACGGCTAATTCAAGGCCATGCCGCCAACGCCCGACGCGCCGCCGCCGAACCCAATCCCGCTTGTCGTGGATTTGGACGGCACGCTCATCCGGACGGATTTGCTCTGGGAATCGCTTGCACGCCTGTTGCGCCGGAATCCGTTTGCGATTTTTCAAGTCCTGTTTTGGTGGTCGCACGGTCGAGCCCGCTTGAAGCAACAACTCGCCTGCCGTGTCACAATTGATCCCGCCACCCTGCCCTATCACGAAACATTCCTGGCGTTTCTCCGCGAACAAAAGGCTGCCGGGCGCAAACTGGTGCTCGCCACCGCGTCAGATTTGCAAATGGCCTTGCCCGTCGCCAACCATGTTGGGCTATTCGACGAAGTGCTGGGCAGCGACGGCAAAACCAATCTGCGCAGCGAGAATAAATTGAAAGTGCTCACAGAAAAATTTGGCGCGCGAGGATTTGATTACGCCGGCAATTCCACTGCCGACTTCGCCGTCTGGCGCAGCGCACGCGAAGCCATCGTCGTCAACGCCAGCCAGTCCGTTTTGAAGGAAGCCAGCAAATGCACAAAACTCGGCCCGACATTCACCGACGGCTATTCGCCGTTTGCAATTCTCAAAAGTGTCCTGAACGAATTGTTCATCCGCAGCGGTTATCTGCTGGCCACTGCCGCCGGATTACTGCTCGCGGCGGCGTTTCCAAAATTTGGCATCGCCGGTTTCGCCTGGGTTGCTCCCGCGCTGATGCTTGCCGCCGCCCACGGCAAAATCAGTGGCGATGCCTTTCGCGCCGGTTACGTTGCCGGGATTTCTTTCTGGCTCGCGTCGCTTTACTGGCTGCTGCTGATTCCGGTGGCCGGCTTTCCCATTCTCGGCTGGGTCGCGTTGGGCGCGTTCACGGCGGTTTATTTTGGAATCTGGACGTGGCTGCTCGCCGGAAAAATCGGTGCCGGCAATTGGACACAGCGAAACCTCTGGTCGCTCGCGGGCGCGGCCGCGTGGATCGCGCTCGAAATTTTTCGCGCGTATTTCCTCGGCGGCTTTCCATGGAATATAATCGGCACGTCGCAATTTCATCTTACGCCGCTCATTCAAATCGCATCTATCACGGGCGTTTACGGCGTTTCGTTTCTCGTGGTTTGGGCTTCGCTTTCCCTCTTTTCCGCCATCCGAATGATTTTTGCCAAACCGGATTCGCGCTTCGCGTGGCAGCCGGAGGTTTTCCTGCCCATGCTGGTCGTCGCGATTTTGTTTGCCGCCGGCTGTTTTCAAATGCGAACGCCGCCGAACGTGAATGCAAATTCATTGCGGATAACGCTCATCCAGCCCAGCGTGCCGCAAAATTTAATTTGGGACACGACCGCGAATTCTAACCGGTTTCAGGAATTGCTCACGCTCACAGAAAAAACCCTCACCCAGCCTTCGGCCACCCTCTCCCATCCGATGGGCGAATGGGAAACTGATCTGCTCATCTGGCCGGAATCGGCGCTGCCGGAGTTTGACGACGCGAGCTACGTTGCCATCACCAATCTCGTCCGCACACACCACGTCTGGATGATTTTCAACGCCGACGATTCCGTGTGGCGGGCGAACGCAAAAGGTCCGAATGATTACGATGATTTCAACGCCGCATTTCTGTTTGCACCGGACGGAAAGCTGGCGGGCGTTTATCACAAGCGGAAGCTCGTCATCTTCGGCGAATACATTCCACTCGTGCGCTGGCTGCCGTTCGTGAAATGGTTCACGCCCATCACCGGCGGCTACGCGGCGGGCGACCGGCCGGTTCAATTCAAAATAGGAATTAAGAATAATGAACTGCGGGCGACGAATTCACTGTTCGAAATTCGCAATTCGTTATTCGTCACCGCCGCGCCGCTGGTTTGTTTTGAAGACATGTTTCCGCAGACCGCGCGTGATTCCGCCCGCGACGACACGGATTTTCTGGTGAACCTGACCAATGACGGCTGGTTCGGCGAAGGCGCGGAACAATGGCAGCAGGCCGCCGCCGCCGTTTTTCGCGCGGTGGAAAACGGCGTGCCGCTTGTGCGCTGCTGCAACAACGGCGT
>CAZIFP010000270.1:0-3981 GCA_964538105.1 uncultured Bifidobacteriaceae bacterium | reverse complement strand
ACCGCAGGTGAGCGGGCGAAAATTTGCTGTGGAAATCGCACGCGCCCAAGTTGCCGGTTTTACGGCTCGCCGACAACCAGAGTTTTGGTGCGGCCATTGCCGGCCAGCGTGACGGAGTTGGGTGAAATTGCGGTGACGCGCATTCCGTCCACGAAACTGCCGACATAGACGGCTTTGCCACCGATGATCGCCGACGGATTCACCGCGTCATAAGCGATGCCCTGAAGCCGGAGCGGCTTGGGCGGCGGGCTGGTGACGACGGAATTTGTCGCTGCGGCTGGAGAAGCGGCTGACACGGACGCAACAACCGGCGTCGAAACTGCGGGCGGATTTGTCGGCAGCGCTGCGGGCGCGGGCGCATTCGTGACCGACGGAACGGCGGCGACGGCTTCCGGTTTCGGGACGACTACTGGCGCGGCAACCAATTTTTCCGCCGGAATTTTACGGGCATGTCCGGCCAGCGCCATTCCGATCAGGACAAGAGCCGCTGCAATCAAAAAGAAAATCGTGACCGGCAGAACGAAATGGAATTCGCGCTCCTTCGCGTTCATTTCCACCGGCCGCATGGGCGACACGCCTGACGACGGCACGTCGTTCCGCTGCGATTCTTTGGCGCGTTTGAGCGCGTCGTTGATGAGGCTCATGCGCGGATGTCTCCTTCCAGTTCGCGAATGGCTCGGCCCACCATTGAGTAGCTGATGCGGTTGCTGCGCTTCACGAAACTCGCGAGCAGCGCCTTGTCGCACACCGCGTTGACGAGGCGCGGGATGCCGCCGCTGTATTTGAAAATGCGCCAGAGCGCCGGCAGCGTGAACGTCGGACTTTCTTGTGCGCCCGAAACCTGGAGCCGGTGCCGGATGTATTGTGCGACTTCGACGCGCGTGAGCGGCGCGAGGTGAAACCGCACCGTGATGCGCTGGCGCAGTTGCTTCAAGCGCGGGCTATTCAAGCGATCGCGCAACTCCGGTTGGCCGAGCAGGACGATTTGCAACAGCTTGCGGTCGTCCATCTCGATGTTCGAGAGCAGTCGGACTTGTTCGAGCAGTTCTTCGGTCAGGTTTTGCGCCTCGTCAATGATGAGCACCGTCTCGCGTCCGGCTTCAATCTGGTTGAGCAGAAATCCGGAAATCGCCGAAACTATTTCCAGGCGATCCTTGCCTTGCGCATCCAGCCCGAACTCCATCGCGATGGCCTTCATCATCTCGTCCGGGTTCAACACCGGATTCAGGATCAGCGCCGTCGAAAAATTGGAATCCAACTGCTCCAGCAGCGCGCGGCACAGCGTTGTCTTGCCCGCGCCGACCTCTCCGGTGAGCTGCACGAAACCTTTGCGCTCGCGGATGCCGTAGAGCAGATGGTTGAACGCCTCGCGATGCTTGGAACTGTGGAAAAGAAAGCGCGGGTTCGGCGTGATGTCGAACGGGGCTTGCGTCAATCCATAGAATTCCAAATACACGAGCGGTTTGAAGCAGAAATCCGGCCAAGCGATGAAAAATGGCCGGCAGCCGCCTAAACATGTCGCCGGCGTGGTTTTAAGTTACAATTGGGAATGGCAGAGGCAAAAGCGGGACTATGATTTGGACACCGCCAAAATTTCACACACCGCCCCGACCAGCGCCTGCGCCTCCGCCGGCGTGCCAATCGTGATGCGCAAATATTCGCTGAGGTCCGGCACGCTGAACCAACGAACGAGGATTTTTTGCCCGCGCAATTTCTGCAACCAATCCTTCGCCGGAAACAACGGCGGCTGCGCCAGAATGAAATTTGTCTGGCTCGGCAACACGCGGAAGCCGAGTTTGGTCAGCTCGCGTGAAAACCATTCGCGCGTGGCGATGATTTTTTTGAAATTCGCGCGGTAAATTATCAAATCGTCCAACGTTGCGGCGGCGGCAATCTGGCCGAGACCGTTCACGTTATAGCTGTCGCGGATTTTGTCCAGCGCCGCGATGAGTTCGGGATGACCGACAAAATAGCCAACACGCTGGAAGCACAGCGAATATGCTTTCGAGAAAGTCCGCGCCACGAGCACATGCGGAAATTTCAGCGCCAGCTTCATCGCGTTTTCTTCCGCGAAATCCACATAAGCTTCGTCCAGCACCACGACGCCTATCTGAGCACGACACAATTTTTCCAGTTCCAATGTATTGTAACCACGCCCGCTTGGCGCATTCGGCGTCGTCACGAACGTCAATGCTGCCTTGAAATCCCATTCCTTACCGCGTTTCAATTCCGCCACGCCCGGCAAATCGAAATCGGATTTGAGCGGCACGGCATTTTTCGCCGCGCCATGAATGTCCGCCAGCACCGGATACAGCGAATAGCTCGGCGTGAAATATTGCACCGTCGCCCTGGCGCGATCAGCCAGTCTGCCGAAAATCGCACTCGAACCCCTGCTCGGTTCGACAAAGCACCGCACCGCCAGCGCCAGCACTTCATCCGAGCCGTTGCCGACGAGGATGTTTTCCGGCGCGCAGCCGTGCAGCCGCGCCA
Source organism: uncultured Bifidobacteriaceae bacterium (assembly GCA_964538105.1). Lineage (GTDB taxonomy): Bacteria > Verrucomicrobiota > Verrucomicrobiia > Limisphaerales > UBA11358 > UBA11358. The sequence goes on along the minus strand of CAZIFP010000270.1, from coordinate 1,491 downwards.
GTTTTTCGCGTAACGCCTGCGCCGTCGGGTTCGGATACAGCCGCAACCGCCCGTCCACCGCCGCCCGGAGCGCCGCCAGCACGAGCGGTGACGGCGGATACGGATTCTCGTTTGTGTTGAGCTTGATCAGCCCTTTGATCTTCGGCTGCTCGCCCGGCACATAGGCGTGCAGGTCGCGGACGAGCGGGCGGATGAGTGATTGGGGTTTAGGCATGGAAAAAATTCAATTAAATTTCAAATGACACACAAATTCTCGGACTTGACCGCGCGCGCGGCGGAGATGGGAATGCCCTTGTCAAACGTCGCGAGCCTGCCGCCGCGCTTCGCCGCCAGCGCCAGCAGATAAAGATCGGTCAATTGCCGCGAACTGTGCATCCGCTCCGCCGCGAAGATTTTTTCGTCGCACAACGAAACATCGTCCGGCCAGAATTCATGGTTCGTCTGCGCCGCAAATTGTCCCAGCCGCGAAATCAAATCCACCGGCGTGAACCGCGCCTTCGGGCTGTAGGCCGGATTGGACATGATGCGGACGACGCCGCTTTCTACAATCGGACAGCTCGCCCAGCCGGACTTCGCATGCTTCGCCCACCAATCATGCGCCCGCTCATGGAACGCATGGTCGGGGTCAAGCAGCGCGATGACCACATTCACGTCGAGCAAGGCGCGCATGGATTACACGCCTTCCTTGTCCCGCAACTGCCGGACGTGTTCGAGCGTCACCACTTCGCCCCGCGACGGCAGCACCGGCACACCGCCGCGCACGCCCGAACGATGCTTCCGTCCGGCTGCCGGCAGCGCAAGCCCGCGCCGCGCCAGCGTGGAAATCACCCGGCCCGCCGTGCCGCCCTCGCGCTGCGCCAGCTCCTTGGCCGCCTGCAACACATCATCCTCAATGTCCAACGTCGTTCTCATGCACCTGATGCTATGACATCACCGCATCAAAGTCAACTTCGGACTGCTTGCCCGGCACATAGGCGTGCAAGTCGCGGACGAGCGGGCGGATTAAATTTGGGTGCTCCATTGCACTCAATCAACATGCTTGGAAATAATTCTCTCTGCCATTATCGGCCAAGATGTTTCCTCTTGAACATTAAAAATAAAAGGTGCAATCGCTGTTTGGGGCATATCATCAATGATGATGTCTGGTTTTGAAGCGTAACCTTCAAATAAATCCGCCAAATATGTAGCCCAGCAATTTTTTTGGCGTAATCAACTCCAACTGAAGACCACAAAAATAAATGGCATCCTTTGGACTTCAATTTTGCCAAGCCGTCTCTTGCTCCTGCCAACAGTTTCCCGTTTGCTTCCACTAGAGTTGAGTAAACGTCTACAAATATATTCGCGTTTTTCATTTTATTCTGACCTCCGCCGATTTCCCGTGTGCACCGAGGCCTTCGAGTTCCGCGAATTTTTTCACCGACTTCAGTGCCTTCTTCAGCGACGCGCGGTTGTATTCCACCACGCTCGTGCGGCGCTGGAATTGATCCACCG
>CAZIFP010000269.1:0-3993 GCA_964538105.1 uncultured Bifidobacteriaceae bacterium | reverse complement strand
AGTGTGAACGGATTGTCCAGCGGCGGCTGCATGAAGGTGCGGCCCTGCACGTTCATCACGGCGACGGGCGGCAGGTCGCGGATTTTCAAAACCGCACTGCCTTTGCCGGGCGTGCCGGGCGGATAATTCAGCGGCCGGAGAAACCGTTTTTCATTTTGCAACAGCTCCAGGACCTCCTTTTGATCCCACAAATGGTCGCCGGTGGTGATGGCGTCCACGCCGTAGTCGAAGAGTTCCTCGGCGATGCCTGGAGTGATACCGTTGCCGCCGGCGGAGTTTTCACCATTGGCGATGATGACGTCGAGGCCGAGGGATTGCCGCAGCTTGGGCAGAATTACTTTGACCGCGCGCCGGCCCGGGCTGCCAACGATGTCACCGATGAAGAGGATTTTCACCGGAAAAATTTAACCATGTAGGAGTCGAGGTGACGAGACTCTATTTTATATTGAAATGAGACTCCTCACTTCGTCTCCTGCAAAAATCAGAGCCAGCACACAAACGCACCGATGATGGCGGCGATGAGCCAGAGCAGCAGCACGGCGCGGGTGCGGCTCATGCCGAGGCGCGTGAGCCGGTGGGAGAGATGATTCGTGTCGCCGATCCAGAACGGTTTTTTGTTGAGCGCGCGAAACAGGCTGACTTGCGCGAGGTCGAGCAGGGGAACCGCCAGCACGAACAGCGGCGCGAGCACGGCGAATGGACGTGGATTTTGCCTCGTGTAAAAATGCGGCAGGATCGCCATGACCGCGAGCAGATAGCCGACCAGATGGCTGCCGGCGTCGCCGAGAAACGCGCGGGCATTGGGAAAATTCCACGGCAGAAAACCCACGAGCGCGCCGCACATGAGGAATCCCGTGATTGCGACGAGATATTCGCCATTCGCCGCCGAGATTAGCGCAAACAGCAACGCCCCGATCGCACCGACGCCCGCGCACAGGCCGTTCATGTTATCCATGAAATTGAAGGCGTTGATGACGGTGAGCAGCCAGAGAATCGTGATGGCGTAGCTGAAAACTTCGCTGTGAACAAACAGCGTGATGCGCTTGCACGCGGTTGCCACGGCTATGGCGATGACAATCTGTCCGATAAATTTTGGCAGCGCCTTCAATTCATGTTTGTCATCAAGCCAGCCGAGAATCGTGATGGTAACGGCTCCGAGCGCGAGCACGGCGAGTTCAGTGGCGCGGCGGTCAATCCCGTGAACGATCAATCCGGCGGCAGAAAATTTGACAATGCCGAGCTTGAACAGAATCACGCCACCGGCGAGCGGCAGGAGAATTCCGGTCAGCACGGCGAAGCCGCCGGCGAGCGGCACCGGCGTGCTGTGGATTTTGCGATGGCCGGGATCGTCCACGAGGTTCGTGCGCAGACACCATTTGCGCCAGAGCGGCAGCGCGAGCAGCGAGGTCGCAAACGCGCCCAGAAAGGCGGCGGCAAAAAAATTGAAGGGAAAAGTCACGCGCGAAGGCCGCGCCCGGCGGCCAGTTTCAGGTAAACATTGTATTGGTCGTCTACCATTTTTTCGACGGAGAAATTTTTGCGCACGAAGGCCGTGCCGGCCCGGCCTAATTTTTCACGGAGTGTGGAATCGTTTGCCAGTTGAAATAATCTTTGCGCGGCGGCATCGGCGTCGCCGGTGCGGATGACGAAGCCGGTTTCGTTTTCAAGGCAGACTTCATCCGCGCCGTCAAAGTCGTAGGCGACAACCGGCTTGCCGGCGGCCAGCGCCTGCGGCAGCGCGCGTGACAACGCTTCACGATACGACAAATGGGCGAGGCAATTCATGATGCCGACATGCCGCGCCACTTCGCTGGGCGGCACAAGGCCGGCGAAAATCACCTTGCCGTCTAGTCCGAGCGCGTGGATTTGGTTTTCAATTTCGCCGCGCAACGCGCCGTCGCCGACAAACAGCAGCCGTGCTTGCGGCACTTGCGGTAGAATTTTGGCGAACGCCGTCACCAAATCGGCGTGACCCTTGAGCTTAAATAGCCGGCCAATCTTGCCGATGACGAAATGATTTTCTTCGAGGCCGAGCTGCTTGCGGAGAGCAAGGTCGTTCGTCGCGTTCAAAAACGGTTGCAGATTGAACCCGCTGAAAATGCGCGTGAAAATTTCCGGTCTGCCGATGCCGGCGGCGAGATAGAGTTTGGTCATCGCGGCGGCGGAGCAGAAAAAATGGTCGGTGGCCTTGCCGGCGCGTTTTTCGGCGGCGGTGAAAAAAAAGTTGGCAACCGCGCCCTGAAAATTCCCAAATGACGGGCCGTGGATGTGATGAATGATGATCGGCACGCCCGCGCGTTCCGCCGCCAGCCGTCCGAGGATGCCCGCCTTGCCGCTGTGCGTGTGGACGATGTCCGGTTTTTGTTCGCGCAGAATTTTTTCCAGCTTGCGGAGCGCGATGAAATCTTTCAGCGGGTGAACAGGCCGGACGAGTTCGGGAACAATGGTAAGCAGCCCGGGAATTTTCGCCGCTTCATTTTCCAGCGAACCTTCCGGGCCGGTGGTCGGGCCGGAAATCAGTTTCACCTCGACGCCTGGCTTTTGGCGCAGGCCGAGGATGGTGGCGACGGTGTTTTCCTGGGCACCGCCGACAATGAGCCGGGTGATGACGTGGGTGATTTTCAAATCGTTGACTGGTTAAATAGTTGAATCGTCAAACCGCTTCAACTTTTAACCATTCAACGCTTCAACGCCTTTAACCGTCCAATGATGTTTGTGGCCTCGGCGCTGTTGGTGTTGGCGGTGGTCAGATAGGCCTCGTAATTTTTAATCGCCTCGTTGGTCTCGTGTTTGCGCCAGGCGATTTCGCCGAGCCCGTAGGCAATCTGATAGGAATTTGTAAACGTTTCGCCCAGCTTCGTGTAGTCAGCGCGCGCGGCGTCAAGTCGGTCGCTTTGGAGGTAGGCGACGGCGCGGTTGAAGAGCGCATCGTTGTTGTTGGTTTGGATGGACAGCAGGTGTGTCAGGGCGGCGATCGCATCGTCGTAAGCTTTGATCTGGATGGAGGTCAAGCCTTTGCCAAACAGCCAGGTCGGGTCATCGGGCGCGGTCTGAAGTTTGCGGTCAATGATCGTCATGGCGTTGGTGAACAGTTTGCGTTGCAAATAAATCTGCACGGCGGTGATCAGCAAAGTGTCATTGGTTGGCTGGCGGGAAATTTCAGTTTCAACCAGTTCGATACCGCGCGCGTTGTTGTCCTTTTGGAAATAGGCGGCGGCGGCGAAGATGCCAAGCTGGGCTGAATTGGTGGCGTTGAGCAAAAATTTTTCAGGCCGGGACATCGGTTCATGGAGCGCGTCGAGCGCGCGGTCGGGCAAATGCGAGGCCAGGTAGAGCTGTGCCAGCCAGAGCCGGGCGGCAAGATTGTCCGGTGCGAGTTGACGGACGCGCTCAAACGCCTCGACCGCCTGGCGCCTATAACCGCCGCTCGCGAGGATCGCGCCATTCTTGAAGGTAAAACTGGTTTCATCAAACGGCCCGTTCGCGTTTAGCACGTCGTTCCAGGAACTGTATTTGCCAAACTGGTCGGTGGTGGTCTTGGTCAGGTCAATCGGCACGGTTTGTCCGGCCTGCAGGTTGCGGTTGAAATCAAGATTGATCCCGGCAACGATGTTGTCGGGATTGAGCTTTTGTGCCGTTTCAAAATGCGCGGCGGCGTTCGTAAGATCGCCGGCGCGCTGCAGTTGCACGCCCCAGAAATCCAGGCCGCGCGAATAAAACGTCCCGGCGATCATTGCGTTCGGGTTCGGCTCGCGCGCGATGTGGAAACGATCCAGCAGTTGTTCACCAAAACTTTTGGCGGCGTTTTGATCCGTTGGCGTGACGGCCCGGAAAATTGGAGTGAAGGCCGTGGCTTCCGCCTGCGCCCAAAACGCCTCGTTCGCAGCAATCAGGTTCTTGTCCGGCTTTGGCGGCCGGAGCGTGTCGTTCGGCAGTGTGTTCAACTTGTAAACCAGCCCGTGTGGTTCCAAACAGAACTGTTCGAAGTAATAG
>CAZIFP010000268.1:0-4001 GCA_964538105.1 uncultured Bifidobacteriaceae bacterium | reverse complement strand
GAGCCGGATTCGTCAAACTCGTCTTCATTGCCGATCTCGACGTAGCGCAGGTTGAACGGCGCGGGATGACCGTCGTGCGCGCGCTGCGCGCCCCAGGTCGTGTTCGTGTCGCCGGTGACATATTCAATCTCGTCGAGCGCGTCCTGGACGTAAGGCGCGAGGTCGGGGCCGGGATTGACATGCTTATGGTTCAGCGTGTAGCCGGCAAAGACGGCCAGCACCGGTTCCATGTTCAAATCCTCGCACCAGCCGAGAAATTCCGGCAGGCCGAAGCCGTCCGTGGACCAGTAGCCCCACGGGCTGCGGTGGCCGGGCCGCTGCTCCAGCGGGCCGACGGTTTTCTTCCAGTCGAAATGCTCCTTGAGATTGTCGCCTTCCAGATAATTGCCGCCGGGGAAGCGCAGGAATTTCGGCTGCTCGTCCGCGAGCATTTGCGAGATATCCACGCGGTCGCCGTTCACGCGGTCTTTGTAGGTCGGCGGAAACAGCGAGACCTGCTGCAACCAAATTGTTCCCGGCGTGGTCGTGGTGATGGTGAAAACGTTGTCCTTCGACGGCTTCACCCTTTTCGTTTTCAACGTGACGTCATATTTTTTCCAGTCGCCGGCCGGCCCCGATACTTCCGCGCTGGCAAAAGTTTTCTTCCCGTCCGCGCTGGTGATGGCGACGGTCACCGGCCCGGCGAAGGCACCGTCCGCCTTCGCATAAAACGAGACGCGATAATCCGTCTTTGGGCGGACCGGGATTCCCCAGTAGCCGCCGTTCGCAATTCCCGCCGGCGATTTTATCGTCGCCATGCTTGCGTCCAGTTTCAGGCTCACATTCAGCGCCGCATTGAGCGGCTGGTTGGTGTCGAGCGAAATGGCCGCGCCGCCGACGGCATCCCAGTAAACAGCCTTCGTTGGGTTTGCCTTGAAAGCGCGGTTGCGGATCAACTCGCCATAAAGCCCGCCTTCGTAGGAGAAATTGATTTCTTCGGTCATCAAACCGTAGAGCGTCGGGCTGACTTTGCCGGTGACTTGATCCGCCTTGATTTGCAGGAGCGGAATGGGATTGGTCGTTTGCGCCGGCAGTAAATTCACAGCGGCGGCGGTGATTGCCAAACAGAGCAGGGTGGGTTTGAAAGGTAAAATCATCCGCGCCGGGAATTTGATTGGCTTCATGAAATAATTATTGAATTTGGCGGCGGGCAAAGTCCACATCAATTTCTGACGACGAGCGAAAAATCTTTGTTCCCTGTCCGTTTTTCGTAGTTTATTTCCCGCCGTGAACATGCAACCAGCGATTGCCCGCCAAAAATATCGAGGTCGCCTCGCACCGTCGCCGACAGGATATTTGCACCTCGGTCACGCGCGAACATTCTGGACCGTGCAGGAACGGGCGCGGGCGAACGGCGGCGAATTGATCCTGCGCAACGAGGATTTGGATTCCACGCGCTTTAAAATGGAATTTGCCGGCGCGATGCTTGAAGATTTGCGCTGGTTCGGTTTTGAATGGGGCGAAGGGCCGGACATCGGCGGGCCATTTGCGCCTTACAATCAAAGCGGGCGGATGGATCTTTACCGCGCCACCCTGGACAAACTGCGAGCCGGAAATTGCATTTATCCATGCACCTGCTCGCGCAAGGACATCCAGGCCGCCACGCGCGCCCCGCACGCGAACGACGATGACGAGCCGATTTATCCAGGAACATGCCGGCACAACGGTGACAAGTGGCAAGTGACAAGTGGCATGAATCCCGCGCTTGTTGCCGTGTCACCCGTCACCCGTCACCCGTCACGTCCCGCTAGTTGGCGCTTCCGTGTTCCCGATGGCGAAACGATTTCGTTCACGGACAAAAATCTGGGCGAACAAAAATTCGTCGCCGGAAAAGATTTTGGCGACTTCGTGGTCTGGCGCGGCGACGGCGTTCCCGCCTATCAACTCGCCTGCGTGGCGGATGACGCGGCGATGCAGATCACCGAGGTCGTGCGCGGGGGGGATTTGCTGGTCAGCACCGCGCGGCAGATTTTGCTGTATCGCGCCCTGAAATTGCCGGTGCCGGACTTTTTTCATTGCGAACTGATGCTGGACGAAACCGGCGCGCGGCTGGCCAAACGGCATGATGCCTTGAGCCTGCAAAAATTACGCGAAGCCGGCCGTTCGCCGGAGGAACTGCGCCGGGGCTGGTAGTATTGCGGTTAGCCAGATCAGGCACCTGTAACCGTCACACTGAACCGCCGGTCGTAAAAAAACCGGAACGGTTTCCCTTTCCGGAATTTGTCAGTCTGATGGCCCTGCGCAAACAGTGGCCCTTCGGCTTGCGCACGGCGAACCGGGTCTTGAACCGTTTCTCCAGCCCGTGGAATATCTGGGTGACGGCGGATTGCGTGACGCGATGCCTTCGGGCGGTTGTGGTAAAACTTCTGGTTTCAACCAAATCTCAGAACACCCGCAAGGTTTCCATAAGCATGATGACAGCGGCTTACACCAAAAAATGATCGCGGTCAACTCCGACCCGGAAGGCGGCGGGCCGGGGGTTGGGTCAATTGTTGTAGTGTCGAGCCGCTGGCTCGATTCCTTGAACACGGTCAAGATCGGCGCGGAGCGCCGACGCTACACCTTCTACACCTAAAACAATGGCATAATTTCACCGGATTAAAGCGACTGAAACATTTCATTAAAAAAATACTTGTGAAAATTTTCACGATAGGGCAATTTTTGCGGCTCTGACGGCCATCCGTTTTTATCACATGGAAATTGGTGTCGTCAGAAATCATTTTTGTGAGCCGTTTTGGAAAATTATTTTTTGGACTTGCATTTCTTGCCGCGATTTTCGTGGCGGGCGTGAGCGCGCAGCCGGCTTCACAGCCAAACGCGGGCAATCCGACTGATGGGGGGGGGTCAAGTTCCGCAACCGTGACGGCGCAAGCGGCTGAACCAGCAGCGGAAAAAGTTTCGGCCGCCGCACCGGAGATTTTTAATGTCCTGGGATTGCCGATAACAAACTCGATGATTTGCACCTGGATTGTAGCGGCATTCATTTTGGTGGTCGTCCGCGTCAGCACCTGGAAAAACATCAAGGAGATTCCATCAGGAATGCAGAACATGCTCGAAGCGCTGGTTGAAGGCTGGGATGGTTTGATTGGTGATATTTTGGATAAGCGCGTCACACGCTGGGTTTTTCCGTTTGCGACAACTTTTTTTATTTTTATTGTCATTTCAAATCTGATGGATTTGGTTCCGGGCGTCGGGAGCATCGGTTTTGGAACGCCGGACAAGAACAGCCCCCTGCCGTTCGCGATTGACCATGTAACGAAGCCTTTTTTCCGCCCGCCGACAACCGACGCCAATCTCACGGTGGCGATGGCCGGAATTTTTCTGGTGATGAGCCTTTACTGGGCGGTGCGCTACAACGGCTTTTGGGGCCTCTTCAAACATATTTTCGGCGTGAAAATGGACACCAACAAATGGACGTATCCGCTGTTTTTCCTGCTGTTCCTGTTCATCGGCGCGATGGAACTGCTCTCGGTGGTGTTTGCGCGTCCGGTCGCGCTGGCGATGCGGCTTTACGGAAACATTTATGCCGGTCAAAGCATTTTGGACATGATTTTCCATGGCAAATCGCTGTTGTTTTGCCTATTGCTTTCGTCGGGCATGTATTTTTACGAGACCTTCGTCTGTCTGGTGCAGGCGTTTGTATTTGCAATGCTGGTCGTGGCGTTTGTCGGCACGCTCTGCACGCATGAGGACGAGAAACACGCCCATTAAATTTATTGAACTTGTCCCGGCATTGGACGCCGGGGCGGCAACCAAAAACCAACAGAAAGAAAAAATTATGATGCTCGCAGAGACAACAGGCAACATTCACATCGGCCTCGCCTTTGGCGGCGCAGCCATCGGCATCGGCATAGCCACCGCCGGCGGCGTCATCGCCATGAGCCGCAACCCCGGCATGTTCGGCAAAATTTTGACGTTCATGTTTGTCGGCATGGCGCTCGCCGAAGGCTGGGCGGTCATCG
>CAZIFP010000267.1:0-4008 GCA_964538105.1 uncultured Bifidobacteriaceae bacterium | reverse complement strand
TTTAATGACAAGGCCTTTGAGCAGGCCTTGAACAGAGCCGCCGTTCCTTGGACAAGCGCGGGTGAAGAATGGTGAATCAGTGTTTTCCTTAAACAGCCAGCAACAATTGGAAGCTGTTCGCGCTTTTGAACGGTTGAAAGTCGTGGATACATCCTTAATTCCAATTATGCAGACCCATTTTATTTGAATAACCTCAAGAAGATTTTTCCAAAAGGGGGCTGGCGGTCTGCTGCAAATTTCAAAGCTTGATGACTCTGTGTGTCCTGATTGAACCCATGGAACCCAATATTTCTCCGCAAACCCAGTTTTAAAATATTCACTATGGGAAAGGTCGTGAAACCTGTCATAAACACCGGAGGTTTCACCCTGTTCGCGAAAATTACTGTTTGAGGCGTTCAAGAGCGTGGCACAATTCTGAACTTGTAGAATATAAACCGTGAGGATGAATGAGTGACGTGTGAGTGACGTGAATTAAAACAGAATGCCTCAAACACACCACGGTTAAGAAAAAGAAGGGAAAAATCGTTTTTTCGACGTTTCCCTTTCACCACAATGAAAAAAAGTGGTGGTAGGTGATGGATTCGAACCATCGAAGGCATAGCCAGCAGATTTACAGTCTGCCCCCGTTGGCCACTTGGGTAACCTACCAACGCTAACATTCCGGCAATTGACGCTGTTAAAACCGGGTCGCGTGAACCGGATTTTGCGCAATGCAAAGGTGAATTCAGGACAACACTGGATTGCACGCAGTGGTGAAAATGACGATCATCAATTTCCAAAACCGGGCAAATACCGCTTATCCTCCCGGATTCCACACAGGCCGCAATACATTCACAGCGCAGCACATTCTGCACAAGTGGATATTGAGGGCAAGCTCATTCTAGCGTGGTTTGGAGTTGCAAACGTTCGACTGGGATCAAGAAGAGTTTGTACTCACGAGAATTTTTCTGGCATCTGTTTTTTAAACTCGGAAAACTGTTGCGACACTTTCTTCATGTGTCATCTGCCGCGTTGGATTCGGGTTTGAGGATTATTAGTTGAAAAATGGAATTGGCATCTTGCCGCTGAAGTCTTTCAAAAGAATCACTTAAGGCAGTTCAATCTAATAAACTTCACAATCCGATAATAATTTTACATTTTGCGGGTTGTGCGCTATTTTGTATCTCAAAATCGGATTGGCGTTTTAATCCAACGGGGCACGCTTCCGTGAAATTGTTATGTATCAAAAATTCTTTGCTGAAGCGCGCCAGACGCATTTTCTCAAATCTCCGGCGTGCGCTTTCAAAACTTACTTGCAATGGTGGCCGCCAGTTATTTCCGCCCGGTGGTGGCTGTTCCTGAACAACACCAAGCAGGTTGGATGGTCATTTCCGGCTGGCCGCCGGTTGCTTGCTGGCATTTCACTGTTGCTGCTGATGTTCGATTTCTCCGGTCAGGTTCTGGCGCAAACGCAGATAGTGAGCTGTGACGCCCCGGTGCAAAGCCGCAAGCGCGGCATCGCGGTCAACACCATGTCTGCGGCGGACTTTCAGGTCCTGGCACCGGGCGTGTCGTGGTTTTATGATTGGGGCGTGAACAATTGGACTGTGCCGACCAATGCGGCGATGAGTTACATCCCGATGGCTTGGAACGGCAGTTCGGGATTTCAAACTTCCTTGTCTTCTTATCTCGCCGCCGGAAACCGGCCGTGGCGGGTGTTTGCAATCAACGAGCCAAACCTTCTCGGTCAGGCTTACATGACGCCATCCAACTCGGCGGTCGCTTTTAAACAGGTCCAGGCAATTTGCGATCCCTATAATATTCCCGTGATTTGCCCCCATATGGCGGAAGGCACCGCCGCGAACCAAAGCATCACCAATTGTTATGACCCAATCCAAGGATCAAATGTCACCTATACGAGCGAGGAACCTTTCCTGAAGGCGTTTTTTAGCTACTGCAGTTCGAACACACCCGCGACACCCGCAGGCATATCAGACCATAGCTATGCCGGCTACGGCGACCTTACCTATTGGACAGGCCTCATGCACAGTGATTTTCCCACCCAAACCGTATGGGTCACTGAATTCAACACCAGCGCCAGCAGCGATGCAGCTGCGCTCGCCAACTTGATTCCGTCGGTGGATTATTGTGAACGCACACCATGGATTGAAGGATATTCCTGGTTCATGTCCCGGATATCGGGAGATCCTTATAACAGCATCCTGAACGGTTCCGGCGTTCTGACGGCGGCGGGCCAGGCCTATGTGCAAATGCCGGTGCATCAGACCAACCTTTATTATCGCATCCCCGGACGGCTACAGGCCGAACGCTACGTCACCGAGGTCAACATGAACATTGCACCGACGACCGACGTGGATGGGCTTGCCGACATGATATCCGCCGCATCCGCAGGCAGCGTGGATTACAACATCCAGGTGGATGCCGCCGGAAATTATCCCATTAACTTTCGTGTCTCGGGCCCAGTCGGTTCGATCAGAATCTACACCAATGGCACGCAAATCGGACAGGCCGCCTCCACGCAAACCGGCTGGTCCACGGTTTCGACTACGGCGTCCGTTCCGTTGATGGCGGGCACGCAAACCCTGCATGTCGTTCTTCTCTCAAACTCACAACATCTGAACTGGATGGAATTTCTGGCGACCAACGGCACGCCGTCTGTTCCGGATAATTTAACTGCGGCGGCGGGCGGCACCCAGGTGGTGTTGAACTGGTCTGCCGCCGGTGGCGCCACCAACTACAATGTCAAAAGTTCGACGACCAGCGGCGGGCCATACACCACCATCGCGAGTCCGACGACCACCAGCTACACCAACACAGGTTTGACCACTGGTGTGACTTACTATTATGTGGTATCGGCCGTGAACGCTGCGGGCGAAAGCACCAACTCCACCGAAGCCAGCGCCACGCCTGCCACGCCGCCGGTAAATTTGGCATTGAATAAACCGGTCACGGTGAGTTCAACTCAAAGCGGCTATCCCGGAAGCAATGCGGTAGACGGCAATACCGCAACCCGCTGGGCTTCCGCCACAACGAATCTGGCGTGGATTTATGTGGATCTGCTGACGAACTACAATATCACCGAAGTGGATCTCAATTGGGAAAATGCCTACGCAACCAGTTTTCAGATCCAGGTTTCTTCCGACACCACTAACTGGACGCCAATTTACAACACAACCACCGGAACCGGCGGCATCCAGGATTTGACCGGTTTATTAGGGACCGGTCGTTATGTGAGAATGTATGGGACGGTGCGTGCGACCATTTATGGCTATTCCCTTTGGGAATTTGAAGTCTTCGGAACCGTGCCGGCACCGACCAATCAGCCGCCCGTGCTGGCGGCGATTCCCAACCAGTCCATTCTGGCCGGGCAAACGTTGCTCGTGACCAATTCGGCCACTGATCCCAATGTTCCGCCATTGCCGCTGACATTCAGTTTGTTTAATCCGCCGGTCGGCGCTTCCATTGACCCGAACACCGGCTTGTTCACCTGGCGTCCGGCCATCGCGCAATCGCCTTCCGCGCCGACTGTTTCTGTGGTCGTGTCGGACAACAGTCAGCCGCCCCTAACCGCCACACAAAATTTCACGGTCACGGTGACGCAGCCGGCCATCCCAATTCTCAATTCGGCGTCAATCATAAATGGTCAGCTCGGATTTTGGGTCAGCGGTGACACCGGGCCGGATTACATAATCCAGCTTTCCACCAACCTGACTTCCTGGACTCCGGTAATGACAAACAACTCGCCGACATTGCCGTTCTATTGGGTGGATCCCAACTCCGCGTCGGATCCGTTTATGTTTTACCGTGCCGTCCTGGGTCCGTGACACACAGATCACCTGCCAAGCCAACGATGCCGGGCAGAGTTCCAGCTTTTGTCCCGTTTGAACCCATTTACCGCTTGAAGCGCTTTGAAAATTTTCGGCGCCGACCAGGAAATCACGGTGATTATTTTGAAGTGGCTGTCCGACATGGATTCGAACCATGAATAACGCCTCCAAAGGGCGCTGT
>CAZIFP010000266.1:0-4042 GCA_964538105.1 uncultured Bifidobacteriaceae bacterium | reverse complement strand
CGCGTAGGGCACGCCGCTCGGCTTGATGACGATGACGCCGCGCTCGCGGTCCACCCCGCTGGCGTTGCCCCACGTCTGGATGACCAACCCTTTTGTCACCAGGTCCAAATTCGCCTGGCAAACTTCCGCTTTTAATTTTTCCAACATAATCAGGTTACTTGCGGACTTTGCCGCGGATTTCAATCAGCTTCTTCATCACGCCGAAGAGATTGCCGTTCCATTCCTGCGTGCCGAAGGCGTCGTGCAACGTCCGGTAGAGCGGATACAGTTCGCGGTAGATTTTATGCGCCTTCGGATTCGGCTTGTAAATTTTCGGTTTCAAGCCGGTCATTTTCTTCTGCGCCGTGGCGTAATCCTTGTGCGCGCCGGCCACCACCGCCGCCGCGATGGCCGAGCCGAGCGCACAGGTCTGTGCCGAGCGGCTCACCTTCATCGGCCGGCCGGTCACGTCCGCGTAAATCTGCATCGTGATGGCGCTCTTCTCCGCGATGCCGCCGCAATTGACCACCGACGAGATCTTCACGCCGTATTCCTCGAAGCGGTTGATGATGGTCAACGCGCCGAACGCCGTCGCCTCGATGAGCGCGCGATACACCTCCGCCGGCGTCGTGTAAAGCGTCTGGCCGACGAGCAATCCCGTGAGCCGCTGGTCCACCAGAATTGTGCGGTTGCCGTTGTTCCAGTCCAGCGCGAGCAGGCCGCTTTCGCCCGGCTTCAAATTCATCGCCTCCGCGTCGAGCGCCTTGTGCGACAATTTTTCTCCGTGCGGCTGGATGTAATTCACCCACCAGTTGAAAATGTCGCCCACCGCCGACTGGCCGGCTTCGAGGCCGAAATAACCCGGCAACACACTGCCATCCACGATACCGCACAAACCGGGCACATCCGCGAGCTTTTGATTATTTGGCGAAATCGCGATGTCGCAGGTGCTCGTGCCGATGATTTTCACAAGCGCGCCCGGTGCAACCCCCGAACCGACCGCGCCGAGATGCGCATCAAACGCACCGACGGCGACGGGTATGCCAGCATTCAATCCGGTTTTCTTCGACCACGCCTCGGTCAAACCGCCGACCGCGCGGTCAATTGAATGCACGCGCGCCGGCAGACTCGAACGCAACTCGCCGAGCTTCGGGTCAAGCTGCGATAAAAATTCTAAGTCGGGATAACCACTCCACTTCGCGTTCCACATCGCCTTGTGACCGGCGGCGCAGACGCCGGCGATGAACTTGTCCGGCGCAAGTGTGCCGGTCAGTTCGGCGGGAACAAAGTCGGAAAGTTCAATCCACGAATGCGCGGCGTTGAACACGGCCGGCTCGGCGCGGAGACATTTCAAAATTTTGCTGAAGAACCACTCGCTCGAATAGGTGCCGCCGCATTTTGTGAGAAATTGCGGGCGGATTTTCTTCGCCAGCGCGGTGATTTCCGCCGCCTCGGCCACGCCGGTGTGATCTTTCCACAGCCACGCCATCGCCGCCGGATTCTTGGCGAACTTTTTGTTGAAAGCGAGTGGCTGGCCATTCGCGTCCACCGGCAGCGGCGTGCTGCCGGTCGTATCCACGCCGATGCCAACGACCTGATCGGCGCTGAAACCTTTCACGGATCTTTTCGCCGCAGCGAGCGCCTGCTTGATGGTGATTTCCGCGCCAGCGACGTAATCCGCCGGATGCTGCCGCGCAAGGTTCGGGTCGCGCGCCAGAATCACGCCCGCTGTGCCGTGTTCGTAATTCCAAACCGCCGAGGCGATTTCCTCACCGTCGGCAACATTGGCAATCAGCGCCCGAACGGAGTTCGTGCCGTAGTCCAGGCCGATGGTGTATTGTTTCGCCATTTTAATTCTCGTTTAAAGCCGTTTGCAAAAGCCGGTCGCCGTCCGACGTAATTTGCGCGGGATTATTTTTCCAATCCGCCGCGCTGACGACGTTCCAATAAACCGAGTAGCGTTCTTGATTCACCTTGTAAAACGGAACCAGCGTCACGTCGTTGGGCCGGCCAAGATTTTTTGTTTGGAAAACCAGCGGTTTACCCGTCGGCTTGATTTTTTTCAGAAAAGTTTTCGGATCGGCGACAAAAACCGGAACTTTCGGGTCGGGAATTTTCGCCAGATCAAGCTGGTCTTTGGCATAAGGAGCCGGCATCCCGCTCGTGCCGAGATTTCCGGCCAGCACTATCGGCCCGTAAAGCACCGCAACGATGTTCGTCGTGCCAGGCAGCGGCTCGGAATGCAACTTCATCGGCAACTGGATTTCCACACGGTCGCCATTCTGCCATTCACGGTCGAGCGAAACGTAACAGCCAGGTGAGCCGGAAATTTTCTGCTTCTCACCGTTTACCCGAACGGAAATTTTCCCCGCCCATGCCGGCCAGCGGATTTTCAGCGCGAGTTGCACCGTTGTTGGCGCTTGAAAATTCAGCCACGTCGTGTCGCTTTCGGGAAATTTTGTTTCCTGCCGCACGACGAGATTTTTTTCCGGCCACGACAGTTCGGACGGGATGAACAGATTCACAAACAAGGAATCATCGCCGTGAAAATAAATGGTGTCGCCGTATTTCGCATGGCTTTCCATGCCGGTGCCAACACAGCACCAGAAGGAAACGTCCGGCTTGGAATAGGTTTTGAAATGACCGGGCTTGAGCGAAATGAAATAGGTGAACATCCCGGTGTCCGGATCCTGCGAGGCGAGAATGTCGTTGTAAAGCGCGCGCTCATAAAAATCCATCGCCGTCGCATCCGGCTCCCACGTGAAAAGGTGGCGCGTGAGCTTGAGCATGTTGTAGGTGTTGCAGGTCTCGGCGGTCTCGACGGAAAGATGCCTCATAAAATCATTCGTCGGGAAAAAATGTTCGTTGTCGCTGTGGCCGCCGATGACGTAGGAGCGGTGCAGTGCGACGCGTTCCCAGAAATATTTAGCAATGTCTGCGTCGCGCATGTCGCCGGTCAGCTCATATTGCCGCGCCGCGCCGATCATCTTCGGGATTTGCGTGTTCGCGTGCAGGCCGTTGAGTCGGTCCTGGCCGGCGGCGAGCGGGTCGAAAATTTTCTTCTGGTTGAACGCCTCCGCCGCTTTCAAATAATCCGCGTTGCGCGTGACGCCGTAAAGATTGGCGAGCACCTCGTTCATGCCGCCGAATTCGGTTTGCAGCGACGCCTGCATTTTTTCCTCCGAAATGTTGTCCACGCGGAATTTCACCCAGTTCGCCATGTTCGTCAGCACTTCGAGCGCCTGCGCGTTGCCGCAAAGCTGGCTGGCATCGAACAAGCCGGCCATGATTTTGTGGAGCGCATACCACGGCGCCCAGACCTGTTTGCGGTTTTCCACGCGGTCAATGAACGATTCGGGAAACCCGGAGAGATAACCCGCGTGAAAACCGGCGCTCACCGAGTTGCTTTGGCACTCCGCCAGACCGGCAACAATATAATCCACGCGCCGCTTGAGTTCGACGTCGCCGGTGCTGGCATACATTAACGAGCATGCCGAGAGATAATGTCCTAGCATCGCCCCGCGCTGCTCACAATCCGGTGAATCCCAGCCGCCGTAAGGTTTGGCGGACGCATCCAAGCCAACATTTTTGCGGAAGTTAAAAAGAAACCGGTCGGGGTCGAGGCTCAACAAATACTTTTGATCCCGCAGCATCGCGTCACGAAACGGCCCGTCCAGCAGCCGCACTTGCGTCAAAGGAAACGGCTGCGCCGGCGGAGCAACCACCGGCGTCATTTCGCAGCGTGAAACGGCCGACGCCAGGATTGCACCGATAAAAATGATTTTCAATTTCCAGTTTTTCATAAACTCAAGATTTGCCCAATGGAATCGGGTTTGAATCAGGCAACCCATCCGCTTTTCAAACCGTAGGTGCAGTCATTCCAAACAAGTTCCTGCTTGAACTGGCGCAGCTTGGTGTCCGCGTCAATCACAACAACTTCGATTCCGGCTATGGCCGCGAAGTCTTCGAGCATTTCCGTTGTCACCGCCTGGCTGAAGCCGGTGTGATGCGCGCCGCCGGCGTAAATCCACGCCGCGCACGCGTCCTCGAAATTCGGACGGCA
>CAZIFP010000265.1:0-4062 GCA_964538105.1 uncultured Bifidobacteriaceae bacterium | reverse complement strand
CGCCAGACTTGGAGCAGCAAGACCGCACAACTCTCGTTCCTTGTTACGGATGAAATCCGCTTTCAATTTCTCGGCAGCTTGTTGCTCACGCACGTTCAGCGAGAATTGCCCTCTGCCCTGTCCCTTGAACAAGTTGTCCGTAGATGAATTAACAGGCAGGAATAAATCCAAAGATACTAATGCTCTAATTCCAAAACGCGAATTACCGGAACCTGATTCACCGAAATCTAAAGTGCGGAAGCATGGTGCCAACTATCCTTTACTTTGAAACCTCGTTCAATCACAAACTCCGTTTCACAGATCAATGTCGCAGGATACAATTTCCGGCGGCTGGCCTTCACAACTATTTTTGGAACAGCCCAACCTGCACTGATTTGGATTTCATAGCGGGCCTTGAACTTGGTTCAGTTGCGCCACGGCTTGCGGTCAGGTGCCGGGTGAAATAACTTTCACCACATGGCCGATCAATCCATTCGCGTTGAATACAATCAGGAACTGCAACCGTTGGAGGAGTTACTCTCCGACGTCAAGCGGGCCGGGGATTTTTTTGTCCGCGGCGCGTTGGAAATTCCGCTGCCGAAATTGGAGGTGGCGGGTGTAGGGGTGGTGTCCTTTCCGGTTTCGCCCACACAGATTGCCGCGCTGATCCAGCAGGCGACGCGTGCGCCTTACGGACGGGGCGAGGATACGCTGCTGGACGAATCAGTGCGCAAGGTGTGGCAGTTGACGCCGGAGCAAGTGCGGATTGGTGGCAAATCCTGGGCGGCCAGTTTTGACCGCATCCTCACGCAGGTCGTGACCGGCCTTGGCTGCACGGGACTGGCGGTATCCACAGAATTTTACAAGCTGCTCGTCTATGACACGGGCGGATTTTTCTTGGCCCATCGCGACACGGAAAAGGCGGGCGGGATGTTCGGCACGCTGGTGTTGGTGTTGCCGTCGGCGCATCGCGGCGGAGAACTGGTGATTCGTCATGCGGGTCGCGAGTGCGTCGTGGATTTGAGTGGTGCGGAATTTTCGGAGGTGGGCTTTGCGGCGTTCTACTCGGATTGCGAACACGAGGTGCGTCCCATCACGGAGGGTAATCGCGTTTGCCTGGTCTATAATCTCATCCAGCAGCACGCGGCGAAGGGGAAAGTTGAACCGCTCCAAGCCCCCGACTATGAAAAGGAAATCGCGGCAGCAGCGGGGTTGCTGGAAAATAATCTAACTGCGCCAGATGCGCCCGCGAAAATCGCATGGCTGTTGGAACATCAATACAGCCCCGACGGATTGTCATTCGCAGGGTTAAAAGCGGCCGATGCCGCGCGGGTGAAAGTTTTGGCGCAGGCGGCGGAACGAGCGGGATGCGCGGCTCATCTGGGAATTGTTCACATCGAGGAATCCGGTGCGGCGCAGGAAAATTATGAACAACCGTCGCGGTGGGGGCGTTATCGGGACGACGATGAGGAAACTGAAGACGCGAGCAGCGACGATTTCGAGGTGATTGACGTGTGCGACTGGCGGCATTTTGTCAGCCAGTGGCGCGACCAGCAAGATCAGCCGGTGGAGTTCGGGGAAATTCCGCTCGCGCCGGGTGAGTTGCTTCCCGCTGGCGCGCTCGATGACGAGAAACCCGACGAGCAGCGGCTCATGGAAGCCAGCGGCAACGAGGGCGCGAGCTTTGAGCGTTCGTATCATCGCGCGGCGCTCGTAATCTGGCGGCGCCAACATTACGCGGAAGTGCTGTTGCAAGCCGGCGTGGCGGCAGTGCTGCCTTACTTGAAAGAACGCATTGAAGAGTGCGCGGCGAAAAATGCTTCCGCCGCCGCGCTGAAGTCGGTTGTGGCGCTGGCCGGGAAACTCGTGAAGTCATGGCGGGACACGAACAAGTTTGCCGGTTATCCGCAGCCCAACCAGCCAAACAAGCGCGACGTCATGTTACGCCTGCTCAATCAACTCGGTGACCGCACGTTACTGGAGGAGTTCATTGCCGAAGTGGTGACGCGCGATTACGACGGTAGTGAAAATCTGGCGCTCGTGGCGGCGGCACCACTTCTGGGCGCGACGGCTACCGGGCGACGCATGACAGAATTAGTGCGACGGAAGATGCCTGCCCAGCATTGGCATTGCGTTGACTTGCTCCAGGCGTTGACCTCGGCTTGCGAGATCAAGGCCCAGCCCGAGTGGCAGACAGCGGTGCGCGAAATTGCTGAAGCCGCCGTCAACCAGCTTGACGAAGTTGGCAAACAACGACGACAGGACGAATGGATGGAATACCCAATGACCGAAAACATTCGGCGCGTGAACGCACTGTTGGTCGCCAATTTCCTGGCCGTGTTGGGCGAACTGGACGCACCTGCGTTGCGCTCTGCCGCCGCCGAAAAATTCGCCGCGCGCCCGAACGTGTTTGACCCCGTGACCATTCTCGTGCCGGCGCTCGGTTTGGTTCCGACCTGGGATGCTGCGGTCGTGCGGCTCTGGGAACACAGCGCGGCGTTTCTCCTCCAACGCAGCGGACAGCCACCGACTGCACCAACGGACTGGCGACAGGAGGTGCACGTCGCGTGCGCGTGTGCCGACTGCCGGGAGTTACAGTCTTTCGCGCGAAATCCAGTGGAACAGACGCATCGTTTTCGGGTGAAAAAGGAGCGCCGTCAGCATTTACATCAGCAGATCGAGGCGCACAGCCTCGATATGACGCACGTCACCGACCGTAATGGCTCGCCACAAACGCTCGTTTGCACCAAGGATCGGCGAAGCTACCAACGCCGCTGCGACCAGTACCGCAAGGACATTTCCGCGCTTGGTCATTTGGCAGAAAGGGCCAAGAAAACATCCGCCGGGAATCCAGTTATGTTGAAGCACCTCGCCGCCGCCCGGACATTGGCGGAAAAATGGTCGCCAGGCGATACGAAATGAAACCGTGATGCAAGCAATGCGTGCGCGCGTCAATGAAACGAAGCCAGCGCGTTGCTGACGTGGGGCTTGGCTCTCGTAAGGTCCTATGCCAGAAACGGCTGGTGAGCGACCCTCAAATAAATGCGCTGTCGGGATTCAGATTGCGACGGTTTTTGTCCGGCACGTCAGCCACGGTTCATCGAGCAGCCTTGGATGCTACCAATGGTTTTTTATCCGGCACAAGATGATCCGGCCAGCGTCAACCATCCAGTTTTTCAGCGGACATCCTTCGGTTGTTTATTGCAGTATTTTTTCGTGCCGCGATTCTGATCGCCGTCGAGCAGCTTCCTTCACCGTCAGAGGCGGGGTAAGTGTCATGGCACCATTTCCACTTTTAGCCGCTCAAGTCCGGTCATCCTAGCCGTGACATTGCCGAGTGATTGCGTCCGCATCGAAGGCTGATGTTGAAGGGCGTTGAGTTTCGTTGATTTGGGCGTTGAATACCGTTGAACTCGTCAGCACCAATCAACGTTTTTCAACGGTGCTTAGCCGTTGCACATCCACGGCCTCTACCAACGTAAGGAGATGGTGTCTTCCAAAAATTGCCCGCAGATAAGGGCAGGACGAACGCGAGATATTCGCATTGAGCCGATGGTCGGGAATGTTTCCGTCAACACCATGTCAACGCATCCGCTGGTTGCCGGGTGCGCGAATCGGATGTTCCATTGTATGTCGCCGGTCGTCGTGTCAATGTATTACTCGCCTCATCCGGCTGCGTTCCACATTGCACACGCCGCCTGGCTCCGGGAATTTTGCCTCTATGATTTCGCGCCCGGAGAATTGCTTTGCAAAGATGATGACAATCCGTTTCCAATTCTTCCAGTTGCGCCCGCGCCAGCCCACAATCAGCAATTATGTTTGTGAACAAACGAGAATTTTGGCTTAATGACCGCAATGTTGTTATGAAATCCGAACTGAAAACCCGCTCGTTGAAAAATCTGGCCGACGCGTATTCGAGCAAAGAATTGCGCGTCAATGAAGAATAGAAGACTGGCAGGAAATGCCCAAGCGTTGAGCCAGGGCCGCGAATACATGCTCGCGGTAAGCACAATTACCGCCTGTCATTTTAACAACCCATCTGCGGCTCGTAGCGTCGGTGGCTACCCACCAATCTGCCTTTAA
>CAZIFP010000264.1:0-4075 GCA_964538105.1 uncultured Bifidobacteriaceae bacterium | reverse complement strand
GGACGGCGCGTTTGAATTTTTTCTTCAGCGCGCGGGCGTGTTCGGCGGTGATGCGGGTGACGAGCACTGGCTGTCCATGCTCCAACAATTTGGCGGCAATCTTGACGACCTGTTCCGGCCCCTTGCCCGCGCCAAAGATAACCTCGGGGAAATTCTTGCGGAGCGCGCGGTGCATGTCCACCTGCGCAAAACCGAGGTCGGCCACGGGCGCGGCCTGAAATGCCTGAAGAACCTTTTCGCGCGGGATTTTTCCGGCGCGGAATCGCTCCAGCAGTTGCGCTGCTTCGGTCGTTGTCATCGTGGCACAATGCCTCACGAAACGCAGGCTGTCACGCGGGAATTCCACTGGACCCGCCATTTGATTTCAGGTTCCGTCGCTTGCTAGCGGAGCCGGCAGGGACTATTTTTCGCGCCATGAAATATCGTCGTTTTGGCCGGACAGAATTGCAAATGCCGGTGATTTCCTGCGGCGGGATGCGTTACCAGCACAAGTGGCAGGACGTGCCGCCGCAGGACATCCCGCGCGCCAACCAGGAAAATCTGGAGGCGTGCATCCATCGGGCGCTCGAACTCGGCATCAACCACATCGAGACCGCGCGCGGCTACGGCACGTCGGAAATGCAGCTCGGCGCGCTGCTGCCAAAACTGCCGCGCGACAAGATGATCGTGCAGACCAAGGTTTCGCCCAAGGCAACAGCTGAGGAATTTCTGAAGACGTTCGAGACCTCAATGGATTACCTGAAACTGGATCATGTGGATTTGCTTTCATTGCATGGCATCAACAACCGCGAAACCCTCGACTGGTCTATTCAGAAAGGCGGCTGTCTGGAAGTTGCGCGAAAATTGCAGAAGGAGGGCCGCTGCCGGTTCATCGGTTTTTCCACGCACGCACCGACGGACATCATTTTGGAGGCCGTGAACACAGGCGAATTCGACTACGTCAACCTCCACTGGTATTTTGTCAACGACCTGAACTGGCCCGCCGTGCTGGCCGCGCGCCGGCATGACATGGGCGTGTTCATCATCAGCCCGAACGACAAGGGCGGCAAACTTCAGGAACCGGGCGAAAAAATCAAGACGCTCTCCGCGCCGCTCACGCCGATGCAGTTTAACGATCTTTATTGCCTCAACCGGCCCGAGGTTCACACCTTGAGCTGCGGCGCGGCCAAGCCGACGGATTTTGACGAGCACGTCGCGGCGCTGGAATTTTACGACCGCATCCCGCAGACGATAGCGCCGATTGAAAAACGGTGGCGCGCAGAAATGCAAAAAATTCTCGGCACGGACTGGTGCGCGCGCTGGCCGGAAGGCTTGCCGAATTACCACGACATTCCCGGCCAGATCAATGTGTCGGAAATTTTGCGGCTCTGGACTTACGCCAAACCGCTTGAACTGACGGCGTGGGGCAAGATGCGCTACAACTTGCTTGGCCAGGCGGAACACTGGTTCCCCGGTGAAAACGCGGCGAAGCTGCGGGAAGTTGATTTAAGCGCCGCGCTGAAAAAAAGTCCGTTCGCCGGCCGCATCCCGGCAATCCTCGAAGAATCGCACAGGATGTTTTTCGAAAAGCCGGTGGAACGCTTGAGCAAGAGCTGACCGGCCATCAATCATCAAGAAGGCATATCTTTTCCCGTCGTCGTCACGGTGAGCTTGCCGTGTTTCACGCCTTTGGCGGCGATGAGTTCGTCAGCAATCTTGCGGATGATGCTGGCCTTGCCGCGCACGATCAAAACTTCCAGGCAGTTGTGGTGATCCAGATGGACGTGGACGGTGGAAAGAATCGCGTCATGGTGGTCGTGCTGGATGTCGGTGAGGCTCGCCTGCAAATGTGGTTTGTGATGGTCATAAACCAGCGTGATGGTGCCGGCGATTTCGCCGGTGTCGGATTTCTGGCGGTGTTCGACAAGCTGGGCGCGGATCATGTCGGCGATGGCGAGCGAGCGGTTGTTGTAACCTTTTTCGCCGGTCATCTCGTCAAGCTGTTCCAGCAGCGCGGGCGGCAGGGAAACGCTGAAGCGCGTGGCGGTTTTTTTCATGCCCCTGATTATTTGCAACTGGCGCGGCAATGCAAGCGGTCAGTTGCCGGTTCTGCCGGTGATCTTGACTTTTAAGCCGCCGGTTGATTTTTCATCCGGTTCAGTGGCCGTTGCCGCTGACGATGTTGCCGAGCTGGAAAATGGGCAGGAACATGCAGATGACCATGCCGCCGATGACCACGCCGAGGATGACGATCAAAATCGGTTCGAGCAGCGACATCAGGCCGGAGAGTGTGGCTTCGATTTCTTCGTCCAAAAAGTTGGAGACGCGCTCAAGCATGTTGTCAATGTTGCCGGTCTGTTCGCCCGCGCTCATCATGCGGATGACCATGCTGGGGAAAATCGGGTTTTTGCCCAGAGCGGCGGAGATGCCTTCGCCGCGTTCGATGTCGGTGGCGGCGGTCTTGATGGCTTTTTCCATGACGATGTTGCCGACGGTCTGGGAAACGATGTTCAAGACTTCCAGAATCGGCACGCCGCTGCGGACCAGCGAGGCCAGCGTGCGGGTGAAACGGGCCAGACAAATTTTGTGCGCGATGGGGCCGAAAATAGGCAGTTTGATCCGGCGGCCATCCCAGAATTCGCGGCCGGGCTTGGTCTTGATGTAATATAGCCAGGCCCATATCGCCAGGCCGGCAGCAATGGCGATCAAAATAATGTAGTGCTTCACGAAATCGCTGATGCTCAACAAAATCATGGTTGGCGCCGGCAGGGGCGCGCCAAAGTCCTTGAAAATTTGCTTGAACACCGGGATGACCTCGATCAACAGAAAAATGGTGATGCCAATGGCGACCACCGTCACGGCGGTCGGATACATCAGGGCGGTCTTCACTTTCTTGCGGAGCCGCTCGGATTTTTCAAGGTAGGTGGCCAGGCGCGCCATGATTTCCGCGAGCAAGCCGCCTTTTTCGCCGGCCGCAACCATGGACGTGTAAAGCCGGTTGAACGTCTTGGGATGCTTGATCAACGCCTCGGAAAAACTGTCGCCGCTCTCCACGCGCGAACAGACGTCGCGAATCACGTCGCGCATGATTTTATTCGGGGTCTGATCCGCCAGCGCCTGGAGCGCCTGCACGATGGCGATGCCCGCCTCGATCATCGTGGCGAACTGCCGCGTGAACACCACCAAGTCGGTTAGCGCGACCTTGCCGCCCTGCGCCTTGCCCTTTTTGGAGATTTTTTCCTGGATGGAGACGACCAGCAGGTTCCGGTTGAGCAGCGCGGCGATGGCCGTCTGCTCGTTCGCCGCCTCGACCGTGTTGCGGATCTCGCGGCCGGTCGCCGTTTCCCGGGCTGTATAGGCAAATGATGGCATACTTTTTTTATTCCTTCCAGTCTGTTAAAATTTATCAGCTCAGATAGCAAGCCTGCAATCCGGCTTCCGCCTTTTCCAAGCACCAATTGTTCCAATCCGGCAACTTCCAGCTTTTCGGTGGAAACCGGTTTGGCCGGCCTTGAAAGTGTCTAATTTTGAAACAATCAACGCCCATAATCAGCATTAAATCGGCTGTGATTGACGCAACCTGCTTTTGGCAAGTCAATTGAACCCGGCAAATAACTTGAAATTTTTTGTTGTCAAACTCCGGGATTTTCAATAGCGTCATGTCAATCGCACCCTGTGGGTGCTTGGGGCAAACAGGTTTTGTCCCGTAAATGCAGGTAAAACAAACAAATAACCAAACAACATCGGAGGAACCAGATGAAGTTTAATAAATGGACATTGGGTCTCGCGGCAGTCGGCGTGGTCAGTTTGACCTCGGCGGCCCGTGCAGACGAAACGAAAATCAGCCAGTTAGACACTGCGCTGTCAAACACAACCATCAGCGGTTACGTTGATGTGTCGGCACAATTCACGCCGCAGAGTGGAGCCACCGGTAGCACTTTTACTCCTGCTACTCCTGCTACACCAACTACCCCTGCCATCCCTGCCTCAACAACAGTAAACAGCAACACCGGCAAGGCTCCGAATTACTATTATGGCAACGCCGCGAACAGCATCAACCTGAACGTGGTTGATATCGCGATTGACAAGCCGATGG
>CAZIFP010000263.1:0-4101 GCA_964538105.1 uncultured Bifidobacteriaceae bacterium | reverse complement strand
TATCCGTCACAACTCACGATGCATTGGTGACAAAACACTGTTACTTTGTGACAACTCACGATGCTTCCGTGACAAAACACTGTTACTTTGCGACGAAACACTTTGACTATCATCGGTTGGATTCGGCAAACTTTGGCCGCTCATGCCGGCCAGGCACAGTTCGTCACCTCATTGGGCTTTCAGCGGCTACCGCTTTATTTTAATGATGAGTTTCTCAAAACCGTAAAGTTCGTAGCCGTAGAGCGGGTGCCAGTGCCGCCATTATCGGCCATCGGCCTAAACCAGTTTGCGGCCTTTGAACGGGGTGATTATGACGGAATAACATTTCTCGATACATTCTTTGTGAGGCATCACCGGGCCGCTGACGAGAACCTGCATTTTCATGAACTGATCCACATTATTCAATGGCGATTGCTTGGTCCTGAAAGTTTTCTTGCTGCATATGCTGCTGGACTAGAAGCCTTCGGCTATCGGAGTAGCCCACTCGAAGTAATGGCTTACGATGCCCAGGTCGAATTCGCACAAAACGCCAGGCCATTCGATGCAGAGAAACTCGTATTGGAACAACTTAAAAGGCTGAGTTCTTAGTTCTGGCGCAATATTATCACACCATTGAATTAACCAGCTAATTTTGCCTAGCATTGAGCGTGACTGCGGCTGCCAGGTTCAGGTTGGACAGCTTTTGTCCATTCCCCGCTGTTAGTTTTGCGGGATGCGGCACAATTCTTATTGCTATGGGCGGCGCGGTGATGAGTTATATTACGCCGAACACAAGCCGCATGCCCGCTTGACGCGGGCGGCGGTGCAACCTGATATTGGGCCGCCAATGTGCGCGCGTTACAGCCTGACCAAGGAACAGATCACCATGTTGATCGGTGAGATCGAGGTCAGCGATTTCCTACTTTTTGCGCTTGGCGTTCTTCTTTGGCTTCGATGGCATGAGTTTTGCAATTCTCCGCAACAAGTCCTCGAATTGTGATTTTGGCGTCTGCGTTTTCACTTTACTTGCCAGAAATTTACCACTTTTCTACGGTTGTCAAATGGTTATTATCATGCCCCGAAAAAAACAGGCACAGAAGTTCTTCTGACTCGACAAGGCCCTGAATTACGTCAACGGGAAAAAATAGGAGATTTTCCTCCCTTTCCGTCGTAAAACTTCCCTTTCAACTTCTCGCCAGCCTTCCGCCTTCAGTTTTTGTTTCCGGCATGAGAACATTTGACTAATTCCAATTATTTTGCAAAATAGCCCTTATGCAGATTGAAACCTTTAAGATGTTTTGTGATCTGGTTGAAACGGAAAGTTTCACCAAAGCCGCCCAGCTCAACGAAGTCACCCAGTCGGCGGTCAGCCAGCAGGTCAGTGCCTTGGAACGCATCTTCAAGTCGGTGCTGATCGAGCGGAGGAAAAAGACGTTCAAGCTCACCCCCGAAGGCCAGGTGGTTTACGATTACGGCATGGAGATCGTCCGGACCAGCAATTCACTGCACGACCGGCTGGAGGAGTTGAAAGACATCATCTCCGGCAGCATCCGGGTTTCGACCATTTACAGCATTGGCCTGTATGGACTGCCGGCGTATGTCAAAAAGTTCATGCTGAGCTATCCGACGGTCAACGTCCACGTCGAATACCGCCACGACGACCAGGTCTATGACGATGTGTTGAGCAATGACGTCGAGTTCGGCCTGGTGGCTTATCCGGTCAAAGATCTCAAGCTTGAAATCGTTGCGCTCCGCAAGGAACCGCTGGTGCTCGTCTGCTACCCCCAACACCCGTTCGCGAAACGGGACAAGGTGAGGCTGCAGGAGCTCAGTGGACAGGACTTTGTCGGCTTCGGGCCGGACATCCCCACGCGCCGGGCATTGGACCGGATTTTAAAGACGCACGGTGCCAGTGTGAGATACGCAATGGAATTCGACAATATTGACACCGTGAAGCGCGCGGTGGAGATTGAAGCGGGCGTTGCCATCTTGCCGGCGGCGACCGTGGTGGCGGAAGTTGCCAAGCAGACGCTGGTGGCCGTGCCGTTCGCCGACGGTGATTTCTTCCGACCCACCGCCGCCATCTACAAGAAGAAGAAAACCCTGACGCCGGCCATGAAACAGTTGCTGACCGTCTTGAAGGGACCGGCTTGATTTCTGAAAATGCCCAAGGCTCAAGGCTAAAGTGGATTCGTCAATTAACCGGCGCTGGACAGGTTCGGCGGCGGCGCGCAACCGTGGGATTTGACCGGTTTCACACAAACATCAAGCAATCCTTACTAGCAGGAATACGAGTTGCCAATGTAGAAAGAATTGTAGAAACTGCGCCTCCACCGGTGGTTTATTTGGGGCCGCCCATTTCTTCCGCCGTTAACGGCAGGTGTTCCAGCAATTGATCCACGACCGCCAGACCATCGCGCTGCTCGGCCCAAACCTGCTGAATGGCGGTAAGTGGAATGCCATGCTGCACCAGCCGTTCCTTGAGCCATTGATGTATCGGTCCGGGAATGATCCAATCCGGAGGCCCGCCATATTCCACCGGGGGACGAGACAGGTTTTTGGAATTCACTTTGCCAGCAACAATCCAGCGCACATGAATTTTCCAGCCCGGCAGCGGTGTCGGCGGCACAAAGACGGGCTTGGGCTTGCGCGCGGGCGGTGGCGGTGCGACCGGCTTTGGCGGAGCGGGTTTGGCCGGTTTCATAATCTCAACCGCCCGGTGGCGCGCCTGCCGTTTGTGCGCCGCCGTCACCTCGGTGCGGCCCTCCAGGAAATCCAGCGGCATCACCGTCAGCACCCCGCCGTCGCCGCCGTCCTGCACCACCATGAACCACTCCTCATCCTTGGGCGAGTAAATCAGCCGATGGACGTAGCGGCCGCCTTTTTGCAGATGGATGGCCACGCCGCCGTTACCGTCCAGGATTCGTTTCAATCCGTCCTGCGACAGACCGCAGCGCTCGGTGATGCGTTTCCGGGCATGACGGGTGAGTGAAGCCGGTTTCATAAACCCAAGGGTTGACCGGCATCGTAGGCCAACCGGCCGGCAGGGCAACCCAAAAAACAAGTCAGGCCAACGCCAACGACTTCAAGCGATGCTGGCCCGACACAATCCGCAGTTGCACCGCCATGCAATGCTGATAACATTTTTCGCCTAAACTCAAATGAACCCGACACCCGGCCCAGCCATTTGGTTAAAGCAAAAAAGCCGCCGCAACGAGGTGCGGCGGCTGAACCCAACCACCCAAACCAAATTACTTCCGGCGGCGGAATTGCCAGAGGCCCATTCCGCCCACGGCCGCCAGGGCCAGGGTTGAAGGTTCTGGTGCGGGCGTAATCGGTGTCAGCATGTTTTCCATGCCATCAAAGAGCACGAAGCTGGAACTGTCATTCACGGTGGGCGGCGCATAGGCATAATTGCCGGAGGTAACGGCGGTGCCGGCACCGATGGTGATGACATCGCCGGTCTGAAAAATGACCGAAAAGTCTGACAAGTTCGGAAACATATAAAAGGTTTGATAGTCAAGATTGGCGGTGTTGTTGGGGCTGGGTGCCAGGCCCGGCACGCCGGCGTTGAGCACAGACAGCGAAAGCACACCCAGACTGGAATCGGTTACGGTCAGTCCGGATAATACGTCGCAAGGCAGGGTGTAGGATGCTTGCGGCGTGTCATAGGCGAAGGGAATGGCAATGCCCATTCCATATTGCATGTTTACGTCCGGCTGAACCGTGTATTGGACGTCGTAATTCAAGGTGATGGACAACGGGCTGCCGTTGCCACCGCTGAAGGTGAACAGGTTTTGAGCCGGGGCCGTCAAGGCTGCCCCCAGCAATGCGAGGCCAGCGACGATTTTTGCGAGTCTTGTTTTCATGTTTTTTATTTTTAGTTTGTTTTAATTCAACTTGCTTTGCCCGCCCACTTTTCAATGAACTTGTCCTCTTGTCGCGGTTAATACAGCAAGCGAAGTGAAAATAGCATTAAGCGATGGTTTCTTGCGTTGACCGGCATGCGCAAATCGCGTTTTTTCAAACCCCATGCAATTCCTTCAACCAGTGCAAGGCGACAAAAACAGTTCGTCAAGGAATCCGGCCATTGGAATCACGGGCATTGGCATAAACGGGTCA
>CAZIFP010000262.1:0-4135 GCA_964538105.1 uncultured Bifidobacteriaceae bacterium | reverse complement strand
TCAAGGCTTCCGCGCCGCCGGGCAGCATCTTCATCACGTTCTCCAGCGGGCCGAGTTTTTTCATCTGGCGCAACTGATCGAGAAAATCTTCGAGCGTGAACTCGCCCCGGCGCATTTTTTCCTCCATGCGCTTCAGGTCGTCTTCGTTGACGGCCTCGGCCGCTTTTTCAACGAGGCTGACAACGTCGCCCATGCCGAGAATCCGTGACGCCATGCGCTCTGGATGAAACGGCTCGAACTCGTCCAGCTTTTCGCCGGTGCCGGCGAACTTGATGGGCTTGCCGGTGACGGCCTTCAGACTCAAGGCCGCGCCGCCGCGCGCGTCGCCGTCGAGTTTCGTGAGGATCGCGCCGGTGATGGACAGCGCAGAATCAAAATGCATGGCGACGTTGACGGCTTCCTGGCCGGTGGCGGCGTCGAGCACGAGCAAAATTTCCTGCGGCTTCACGAGATCACGCAGGCGGACGAGTTCCTGCACGAGCGGCTCGTCAATCTGCAAACGCCCGGCGGTGTCGAAAATGATCGTGTTGCGATTGTTCACCTTGGCGACGTCGAGCGCTTCGCGGGCGATTTTCAAAACATCCGTCTCGCCACGTTTCAGAAAAACCGGAATCTCAATCTGTTTGCCAAGCGTTTCGAGCTGGTCCATCGCCGCCGGACGATAAACGTCTGCCGCGACGAGCAGCGGCGTGCGCCCTTGTTTCAAGAGCAATTTTGCGAGCTTGCCGGACGAAGTGGTTTTGCCGGAGCCGTGCAGGCCGACCATCAGCACGCAGGCGGGATTGCCGGAAAGATTGAGCATGGCATTCGTCGAGCCGAGCAAATCCGTGAGTTCGTCGGAAATTATTTTGACGATCTGCTGGCCGGGCTGGACGCTGGCGATGACTTCCGCGCCGAGCGCCTTGGTCTTGACGCGTTCGATGAAATCGCGCGCGACCTTGAAATTCACGTCGGCTTCCAACAGCGCCATCCGCACTTCGCGCAAAGCGTCGCTGGCGTTGCTCTCGGAAATTTTTCCGAGGCCGCGCAGGTTGCGAAAGGCGTTCTGGAGCTTGCTGCTTAACGAGTCGAACATCGTGGCAGCTTAAAATAAAAATGCCGGACGCACAATTTCAAAGGATGTCGCGCGGAGACCGCAAAGGTTGCGAAGGCAATTTCAAGCCGCGAAATGGTAATTGTATGGCTTGCGCATTTCGCGGGCGAGTTGCTGGTTACCTTCCTTGGCATCCGGGCCGGTGAACTTTTCCGCCGTTGGATCCCAACCAAATTTTTTGCCGGTGCGCAGGGCGATGCCGATGAGATGGCCGATGACGGCGGAACGATGGCCGTTTTCAACGCTGGATACGGGGTCTTTGCGCGATTTGACGCAGTCGAAGAAGTTGCGCATGTGATTGTGGCTGACTTCGAGATGAATCGCGTTGTCGGGTAGCGGCGCGGTGAGCAGCTCCTTTTTGCTGGCGGAGATTTCATCGCGGTTGACCCAGATCCAGCCGTCGGTGCCGATGAATTTAATTCCGTTGCGCTGGCCGTCCGGCTTGAGAATTTGGCCGAACGGGCTGTCGTCCAAAGTGGTTTTGACCGTTTGCGTGATGTTGTCGGCCCAAGTCAGCGTGGCGGAAAATTCGCTCGGTGTGGTGAAGCCGCCGGGAATCGGTCCGGTGATCACGGTGCCTTCAACGGAAATCGGCCCGTCCTGCCCGATGCCCCAGCGGGCGATGTCATTGTGATGCGCGCCCCAGTCGGTGACCGGCCCGCCGGCGTAATCCCACCACCAGCGAAAAGTGTTGTCGCAGCGTTCGTGCATGTATTCCACCTGCGGTGCCTGGCCGAGCCAGAAATCAAAATTCAAAGCCGGCGGCGGCACCTGGCCGGTCTGGAACGGGCCGGCGCGAAGACCGCCGGGAACCCAGACGTTCACTTCCTGTAGTTTGCCGATGCGGCCGTTGCGGACGAGTTCACACGCGAGGCGGAACCGCCGGTCGCTGCGCTGCTGCGTGCCGGTCTGGAAAACAATTTTATTTTTACGAACGGCCTTGATGATGTGCCGGCCCTCGTCAACCGTCAGCGTAAGCGGCTTCTCGCCGTAAATATCCTTCTTCGCGTTGGCGGCGGCAATGTTCACGAGCGTGTGCCAGTGATCCGGCGTGGCCTGGACGATGATGTGAATGTCGTCGCGCTCCAGAACCTTTCTGAAGTCGGTGTATTTGTCCGGCGATCTGCCATCCTTGGTGAATTTTTGCACGGCGGCGTTGAGATGTTCCTGATTCACGTCGCAGACGGCCAGAATGTCGCCGTAACCGCTGGCGTTCAATGTATCGTAAGTCCCCTGACCACCGCAGCCGATCAAGGCGACGCCGGGCCGGTCATTCGGGCCGGGCGTTCCGGTTGAGCCAGCCGCCGCGTCCGCTGCGAAGACGGCATTCCTTTCGATGAACCACAACGGCAGCCCCGTTGCGGCCGCCGCGAGTGAGCAACGGGCAAGAAAAGAACGGCGGGAAATCTGGAACGATTTGGTGCGAAAAGACGATTTCATGTTTTTAGCTAACCGGACATGGGCATCTGCGTCAAGGCGAACTATTGACGACACGAATTGACGACAAAACCGAGTCCGGCAAAACGTCGCGGGCCTTATGGTTTTGTTGACTGCAAAGTTTGCTTGGCGTCCTTTCGTCTTCGTGGTTAAACTTTTCGCCAGATCAGAACCAAAGGAACACTATGGCTGCAACATACTCATGGAAATTCTTCCGTGCGGGCGGATTCAACCAGGTCGTCATCGGTTCGGGGGCTGATCTCCTGAACCTCGACCAGCTCGACCAGAAACTTTGGGTCGCACTCGCGTGTCCGACCACGGGCGTCGAGTTCGACAAGACCACGCTCGCGTTGATTGACACAGACAAGGACGGTCGCATCCGCGTGCCGGAACTCATCGCCGCTGCCAAGTGGGCCGGTGAACTGATGAAAACCCCCAACGACCTGCTCAAAGGCAGTTCCACGCTGAAGCCCTCCGCCATCAACGACGCCACGCCGGAAGGCAAGTTGATCGCCAATTTCGCCCGGCAGGTTTTGGGAAAGAACGACAACGACGAAGTCACTTTTGATGAAGCCGCCGCCGCTGCCGCGACGTTCGCCGCGAAGCCTTTTAACGGCGATGGCATCGTTCCCGCCGATTCCGCTGGCGACGACGCGACGAAGGCTGTCATTGCCGATATCATCAATTGCCTCGGCGCAGACACGGACGTGAGCGGCAAGCCCGGCATCAGCCAGGCCAAGGCGGATCAATTTTTTACCGAAGCCGCAGCCTACTCGGACTGGTGGAAAAAAGCCGAGGGTGATGCAACGGTGCTGCCACTGGGCGTGAACACCGAGGCCGCCGCCGGCGCGGTCAAGACCGTGAAGGCGAAAGTGGAAGATTATTTTGCGCGCGGCCGGCTCGCCGCATTTGATCCGCGCGCCATCAACGCGCTCAACCGCGACGAAAAAGAATACGCCGCGCTCGGCGCGAAAGATTTGACGAACAATCACGCCGACATCGCCGGCCTGCCGCTGGCGCAAGTCGGCGCGACGACGCCGTTGCCGCTCATGCAAGGCATCAATCCCGCGTGGGCCGGTGCGATTGCCGCGCTGCAAGCGAACGCGATCGTGCCGCTGCTCGGCGCGAAAACGGTTTTGACCGAGGCCGACTGGAACGCGCTCACCGGCAAGCTCGCCGCTTTCGATACTTGGAACGCGGGCAAGACCGGCGGCTCGGTGGAAAAAATCGGGCTGGCGCGTGCGCGGGAAATTCTTGCGTCGAAGGCGAAGGAAACCTTGACCGCGCTTATCGCCAAGGACAAGGCCGAGGAAGGCAATTCCACCGCCGTCATCGGTTTGCATCGGCTGATTCATTATCACCGTGACCTCGCGATGCTCTGCCGCAACTTTGTGAACTTCGCGGATTTTTACGGACGCAAGGACAAGGCGATCTTCCAGGCCGGCACGCTTTACTTGGATCAGCGCAGTTGCGACTTGTGTTTGTCGGTGGACGACGCCGGCAAACATGCCGTGATGGCGGGCATGGCGGGCACTTACCTTGCCTACTGTGATTGCGTGCGCAAGGGCAGCGGCGAAAAATTGTCCATCGTCGCCGCGTTCACCG
>CAZIFP010000261.1:0-4142 GCA_964538105.1 uncultured Bifidobacteriaceae bacterium | reverse complement strand
GGCGGCGGCTGCGAAAACGTCGGCGCGCAATACTCGCTGCCGGACGACGGCCTCAACGCGAACCGCGACCTCGACGGCTGCCGCAAGGCGATTCTCGACGCGGTATTGAAGGCGCAGGGCAAGGGCTGCGGGCCGGGCGTGCTCGGCGTGTGCATCGGCGGCGACCGCGCGACGGGCTACGAGTTGAGCAAGACGCAGTTTCTCCGCCTGCTGGACGACCGCAATCCCGAATCGAAGCTGGACGCGCTGGAGCAGGACATTTTGAAAACGGCGAATGAGCTCGGCATCGGTCCGATGGGATTTGGCGGCAAGACGACGCTGCTCGGCGTGAAAATCTGCGCGGCGAACCGTGTGCCGGCGTCGTATTTCGTGAGCGTGAGCTACATGTGCTGGGCCTTTCGCCGCCAGGGCGTGACGCTGGATGCGAAGGGGAAGATTGGAGAATGGCTTTACTGATTAACCGCGAAATACACGAACTACGCGAACGGGTTTTAAGACCAGGGAGCAAAGCTGTAATATTCTGACACGGATTTTGCGAATCACCTCGTAAAACCACACCACACGGCAGGTTGCATCAGCCTGACTGGCATGGCGGCTGCTGGCACATATCAGGGTTTATTCGGGTCAATACCGCCCACATGTCGGTTTTTGGATCCGGGATAATTTTAACCACAAACTATGAAAGAAAACAGTTGCCATGGAAACCGTCCAAGCGTCCAGCTTGAGGCACGGTGCCCCATTTCCGTGCAATCCGCCCGGGAACGCCATTCCATGAAGATCACGATTTTAGTTGGTTTATGCGCCGCCCTGGCCGCGGGCGCGGTTGCCGGCTGTGCCCACAAAAGCCCGGCAAAAGCCGCCGCTCCGAAAGTATTGCTGACACAGTCAGGCGCGGAATCTAGCACCAACTCTGCGAGTGACACGACGCCACCAACCGACTCCACGACAAACGCAACCGATACGGTTTCGACAAACACGGCGACTCCGGCACCGGCCGAAACAACGCCGGCGGTGACCGAAACGCCTACAAACAATATTTCCGTGGCGGCCACGGCGGCGGTTGCCACTGGGGGAATTGCCGCTGCGGGGATTGCCGCAGCAGAGATTGCCACATCGGAAGCCGCCCCCAAAGTAGTTGCGGCCTCGGCGGCTCCAGTTATCGAAGCTTCCACAAATTCCGTTCCGACCACAGGGACAACTCTGGCTACCGACGCTTCAACGAACGAAGCTCCGGCTGTCGCTCCAGTTGCCGAAGCGAACACGAACCAAACTCCGGCCGCGGCCATTGCGGCGGTGGATACCACCACTAACGAAACCCCGGCGTCAGCTCCGGTGACAGAAATTCAAACGAACGATGCCCCGGCGGCGGCAACAACTACCGATGCAGCCACAAATGCAGTTCCGGCGACAACACCGGCGGTGACCGAAACACCGACAGACGAAATTTCCGTGGCGGCCACTTCGACGGCGGATGCTTCCACCAACGAAGTCCCCGCTGTCACCGCGCCAACCACTGTGGCTGCCACTAACGATTCTTCGGCGGTTGCCGCTCCCGCTGCTGATACGGCCACGAATGAAGTTCCGTCAGCCGCTCCGGTTGCAGCAGCGGCCACTAATGAAGCGCCTGCGGTAACCCCGGTTGCCGAAGTTTCTACAAACGAGACGCCGGCTGCCGTAGCGACCACGAACGATTCTTCGGTGGTCGCCACCCCGGCCACGGGGTCAAGCACAAACGAAACTCCAACCGCAGCGGCTGCTTCCGCCACTGTTGAAGTTGCCACCAACGAGACTCCAGTTGCCGTGGCTGCCACAAATGAATCTCCGGCTGCCGCCGCTACTTCGACGGCTGAAACTGTCACGAACGAATCCCCGGCCACTGCCGCTCCGGTTGCCGAAGCGGCCACTAATGCAGTGCCAGCAGCGGCTTCGGTTGAAGCTTTCACCAATGAAGTTCCCGCCACACCGGTTGCGGTTATTTCCACCAACGAGACTCCGATTACCGAAGCTCCCACGAATTCCATTCCGACCACAACGACAACTCCGGTTGCTGAAGTCCAAACGAATGAAGCTCCCGCTGCAGCTCCAGTGGCCGAAGCGAACACGAACCAAACTCCGGCGACGGCCATCGCAGAGGCGAATGCCACCACCAACGAAGCCCCGGCGGCGGTCCCGGTTGCCAAAGTGCAAACGAACACGGCTCCCGCTGCTGCTCCAGTTGCAGAAGTTTCCACCAACGAAGCTCCTGCGGCTGTCGCTCCGGTTGCGGAAGCTCCCACAAATCAAGTTCCGGCGGCGGCTTCGGTTGAAACCTCCACCAATGAAACCTCCGCCACTTCGGTTGCGGTGGTTTCCACCAACGAGACTCCAACTGTTGCCACCAACGAAGCTCCTGCCATTGTTGCGACGGCTCCCGATGCAACCACGAATGCAGTGCCGATGACGGCTTCCATTGTTGAAGCTTCCACGAACGAAACTCAAAATGTTGCTGCTGCACCTGCCGAAACGCCTACGAATGCAGTCCCGGCGGTGGCTCCCGCTGTTGAAGTCGCCACCAACGAAGCTCCTGCCGTTGCCACGTCGGCTCCAGAAGCGAGCACGAATGAAACTCCAGCGGTGGTGGCTCCGGTTGCCGTCGCTCCAACGAACGAGGCCGCCGCTGTTTCTCCGGCTACAGAGACTTCGACCAACGAAGCTGCCGCAGCCGAAGCGCCCACGAATGCAGTCCCGGCGTCGGCCCCGGTTGTTGAAACTTCCACCAATGAAGCTTCAACCACTGCGGTCGCTGCCACCAACGAGACTCCTGCGGCTGTTCCGATTGCTGATGTTGTCACCAATCAAGCTCCGGCCGCTGCTGCTCCGGTGGCCGAAGTCCCAACCAATTCAGTTCCGGCGGCGACTCCGGTTGCTGAAGTCCAGACGAACGAGGTTCCGGCTGTCACCCCGGTTGTCGCAGCGCCCACGAACGAAGTGCCGGCCGCTTCCACTTCTACCGTGGTTGAAGCCGTCACGAACCCAATTCCTGCCGTGGTTGCTCCCGCCGTTGTTGCTCCGGTTGCCGCAGCGCCAGCCGCCACCAGCCCGACGATTGTTGCCCCGGTCAAAACACCACCAGCGGCCACACCGGCAACGCCCACATCATCCCCGGTGCCGGTTGCAACTGCATCTCCAGCTCAGCCGGCAAAGGCGGCACCGGTCAATCAGCTTGTGACCCTCACCGGAGGCATCTACAACGATGTGCATGTCGAAAAAGTCGAGCCGGATGGAATATATATCAGCTTTACGCCCCGGGGCGGCGGTTTGGCCGTGACCAAGATATATTACAACGAACTTTCCGACGAAATGCAGCAGCGATACCGGCCCAGTCCGTCAAACTAGCGGCATTCTGGAAAGCTTTGGACACTTCATCGGCAGCTCGCCCAAGGTGAAATCTCAAGGAACGAGCCGGGACTTTGCGGGAGGGGTTCAGGATTTCGCGGGAGAGGATTATTCCACGGAGTAAATTGACATGCGCAACGGATTTTGCGGAAATGTCGCGTAATCCAATCACCATGACGACGCCAAACCCGACCATTTCCACCGAATCGCTGCAACACGAAGGCCGCACATTCCCGCCATCGCCGGAAGTCGTGAAGCACGCGCTCCTCAACGCCGCGCAATACAACGCGCTGTATGCGCGCTCGCTCCGCGAGCCGGAGAAATTCTGGCTGGAACAGGCGCAGTCGCTCGACTGGTTCAAAGCCCCGAAGCACGCGCGCAAGTTCACCTGGGACACCGCCGCGCGGAAAATCGAGCACACCTGGTTTGACGACGGCCAGCTCAACGTCACGGTGAACTGCCTCGACCGCCACCTCAAGACACGCGGCAATCAGACCGCCATCATCTGGCAGGGCGAGCCGGAAGAGGATGTGAAGCGCATCACCTACGCGGAACTGCACGCGGAGGTCTGCAAATTCGCGAACGTCCTGAAATCGCTCGGCATCCAGAAGGGCGACCGCGTGGCGATTTACATGCCGATGATTCCCGAGGCCGCCGTGGCCATGCTCGGCTGCGCGCGCATCGGGGCGATTCATTCGGTGGTGTTCGGCGGGTTCAGCTCGGACTCGCTCGCGGGCCGCATCAACGATTCCGAATGCAAACTGCTC
>CAZIFP010000260.1:0-4151 GCA_964538105.1 uncultured Bifidobacteriaceae bacterium | reverse complement strand
CGTTTAACTCGGAGAGCAGACACCTTATTCACTTTCATCGCCAGCCATACTGTCTGGGCGGTAAAAAACCACCGGATGCTGCTTCATCGTATTTGGGAAGAGTCGCCATAAATGTAAACCGCGCATCAGATGGCTATTTGTTTCTTCGCGAGTCGGGACGAATGGATGCGTCTAAATTTTTAGTTCGTCCGGCGCTTGAGGCTGTTTTTTCTGGAACTGCAGCCATGAAGGATAAAGCATTTCTTTTCCGCAAAGCTTATTCGGAATGGAAAGAGCATAAAAAATTAATTGCGAATGATGTGGCCAGCAAAAAGGAGGCTGATGATTATCTTGTAAAAATGAAGCGCCATTTTCAGGACATTAATTATCCGGTAAAATGCGTGGAGCTTCAGGTAAAAGAAATTGCTGAAATGGCAGGTTTATCGCCAGCGTATGAAGAACATTACCGAGTTTATTGTAAATTTACCCACAGTGCCATGTTGGCGGTTTCTGGAAATCTAAACCAAGCAACAGATTCCAAAGATACCCATGTTGTTGTTTGGTGTGTGCTCATGATGTTAAACCAGTTAAAACAACATACTCCGGCGGCGATTCCGGATCTCACGCCGTTTAATGAAAAAATGCGATTGTTAACAGGTTCTATTCCGAAACATCCAGCGACAACACGGTTCGATATTCCTAAAATTTCTCCGAGTTAAATCATGGCCACCGGTCTCATCCATCGCATCGGCATCGCAGCGCCGGCGGAAAAGATTTATCCCGCCATCAAATGAATTTTCGTCGTGCGACATCGAAGGATTGCGCCCTGCTGGCGGAGTTGAATCATCAATTGATTCGCGACGAGGGACACCGGAACAGGATGACCGTTCCCGAATTGGTACAGCGCCTGAAAGATTGGCTGGCGTCCGAATACGCGGCGGCGATTTTTGAGGAGAGCGGAGGAACGATTGCCTATGCCTTGTATCGCGAGCAACAAGAAGAAATTTATCTGCGACAATTGTTCGTGGTGCGCAATCGTCGCCGGCAGGGAGTGGGACGGAAAGCTTTTGAAATCCTCCGTTCTCAAATCTGGCCAGCCAACAAACGGTTGACCGTTGAAGTGCTCGTGCAAAATGCCGCAGCCGTTGCCTTTTGGAGGGCGGTTGGCTACAAGGATTACAGCCTCAAGCTGGAGATTTTGCCGGGAAATTAATCATAATACCATGCCCGCCGCCCTCATCCATCGCCTCGGCATCGCGGTGCCGGTTGAAATTGAACATTTAAACATCCTTGTGGTCAAAGAACCAAACGATTAACAATCAATCAACCAACTTACGATTATGAAAAAAATTATTGC
Source organism: uncultured Bifidobacteriaceae bacterium (assembly GCA_964538105.1). Lineage (GTDB taxonomy): Bacteria > Verrucomicrobiota > Verrucomicrobiia > Limisphaerales > UBA11358 > UBA11358. The sequence goes on along the minus strand of CAZIFP010000260.1, from coordinate 2,815 downwards.
ACTCATGGCGGCGGCGTTCCTCACCGCCTCGGTTTACGCCGGTGAATTTGCTGACATCAGCCTGCAGGATGTCCAGGCGGCCGCCAACGCCAAGTCGGCGGTGATCATTGACGCCAACAGCCCTGCTTCTTACAAGGCCGGCCATGTGCCGGGCGCTTTGAGCTGGGCGGCCATCAAGGGCGATCCCGCCGCCAGCCTGCCGGCGGACAAGAACACGCTCATCATCGCCTATTGCGGCAACCCGCACTGTCCCGCGTATGCCCAGGCGGCGGTCGCCGCCAAGAACCTCGGTTATACGAACATCAAGCACATGGTGGATGGCATTGATGGCTGGAACGCGGCGAAATTGCCGACGGAACCGGGCAAATAATCCCGCCGTTCGCTGACTTTACACAGGGCGACCCAATGCTGGGTCGCCCTTTTTTTATGGATAATTGATGCCACTGACCTCATCCATCGCATCGGCATCGTGCTTGGGTGAACGATTTATTGCGTCCTCACCCCTAGGAAAACATCCGCGCGTGGTGGACGGCGGGCGGGAGACCCGGCCAGCCGCAAATCGGCATGGAAACCGGCGTTTTCACGCCCAAAAGGGATCCAGACGGCGATTTTAAGCATAAATGGCCTGTTTTCTGCGAAAAGAGCCTCGCCCCATTTCAAATGGGGCGGTGCAAAAACCGTTTGGGGCGAGCCAAATGGGAAATGGGGCGCACCCCTTTTGGTTTGGGGCGATGCAAATACCAGATGGGGTGGTGCAAATTCCGTTTGGGGTGATGCAACTACGGAATGGGGCGCGCCCCATTTGACAGTTGAGACACCCCATTTGAAATGGGGTTCACCTCTTTTGGCAAATCTGGCGTTACTTTTGACAAATTCTGCTTCCCTCACGGCAAAGAGTGCTCCTCCCGCCCGGGAATTGTCTTTGTGTGCTCCGCACGCTTTGCGGTTAATCTGCCGGCGTGAACCGGACCGTCACCGCCGTGCCGGATGATTGAATCCGTCCGGGACATTTTGATTTGTTGGCCTGAATAAAATATCGTGGCCGCGTTTTGAAACCGTCCAACACGAGCCAGCAACTCATCGCCGCCGCGCGGGAACTTTCCGATCAGGTCGGACGGCTGAAATTCACCGCACCGGTCGCGCACGTTTACCATCCGCTCACCTATGCGTGGCCGGCGCACGAGGAATTTTTGCGGCGGTTTGGTGATGGCCGGAAGCGCGTGATATTTCTCGGCATGAATCCCGGCCCGTTCGGCATGGTGCAGACGGGAATTCCTTTCGGCGAGATTGCGGCGGTGAGTGACTGGTTGAAAATTTCCGCGCCGATAGAAAAACCGGCGGCGGAACATCCCAAGCGTCCGATTCTTGGCTACACTTGTCCGCGCTCGGAGGTCAGTGGACGCCGGTTGTGGAAATTATTTTCGGACCGGTTTGGTTCGCCGGAGAAATTTTTCGCGGAGCATTTCGTGGCGAATTATTGTCCGCTGGCATTCCTTTCGGAGACCGGCAGCAATCTGACCCCGGACAAGCTTTCCAAAACCGAGCGCGCGCGGCTGGAAGGAATTTGCGACGAACATTTACGGCGCGTGCTGGAAATCCTCCAGCCGGAATGGCTAGTCGGCATCGGCGCATTCGCGATGAAGCGCGGCGAGCTGGTGGCGGGCACAGAAATTCGTGTCGGACAGATTTTGCATCCAAGTCCGGCCAGCCCGAAGGCGAACCGCCAGGATTGGGGGAAATCGGCGACGCAGGAACTGGTGGCGCTGGGCGTGTGGAAATAATTTAGTTTGCCAAATCCAGATGCGCGGCTACAAAGAAGGCATGAGCGAACCCCAAATTCCCCAAAAATCTCCCGTCGTCCAAAAAGTCGAACCCGGCACTTATTACTGGTGCACCTGCGGCCATTCCAAAGGCCAGCCGTTTTGCGACGGCTCGCACAAGGGCACCGGCTTCGCACCGCGGAAGACGGACATCACTGAGGCCAAGACCGTCGCATGGTGCGGCTGCAAGCACACGAAGCACGCGCCGTTCTGCGACGGCAGCCACAGTCAGCTGCCGTAAAAAAACTCTCCGGAAGAGAAGCTCTTAATCCCAGCCGTTTTTGGAAGGAATTCGAGTCACGGTTAGGATTAAGAGTGGAAGCGGCTGATCAGGCCTCTCTCTTCCGGAAGAATTGTCCCGTTTCGGCCACGTTGAGGACGGACAGATCGAGTCCTTCCCCGGGCGCGCGTTCCTGCGCTATCTCGAGCTGGCAGGCGATGCGTTTGACGGCGGGGGCTGCAAAATACTTCACCACGCCCACGCCGGTCTGGGATTTGAAAATCACAACCAACATGCAGTTGTCGTCCACGTTGACGACGAAAATGCTGAATTTTTCCCCCTGCTGGTAAGTGCTGTTGAAATTCGTCTCGTTGACGAGGCCGGCAATAGTCTGGTTGGCCATGTAGGCGCCGGAGGACAGCGCCGCGATGGTGGTCAGATCGAAGTCACGCGCATCGCCCTGATGCGCGATGAGAAAGCCGCCCTTGTCGATGACCAGCGCCGCCGTTGCATCCGCCGAAGCCAGGAACTCGCGGAGCGTCTCGTCAATCCGCTGAATGTCATCCTCGATGAGTTGGGGGAGGGTAGCCATGTCATGCGTATTGTGGAACGCTTTGGTTGATATATTTCTGCAGCAACATGCGGGTGATCATGTTCAGCGTCTCGAACACGCCTTCGCATTTATGTGCCGTGCCGGCGAATGACGGAACCTGCACATCCCGGTTGTTCAGCAGAAAATCCATGTATTCCATCGGCGCGGCGTTCGGCAGGTCGC